>JBIIQK010000205.1:0-3716 GCA_044342135.1 Cyanobium sp. | reverse complement strand
TCCAGCTGTGGGTGCGCCAGCAGTGCCAGAGCATCGGCAGCCTCGACATCCAGCTGGAGGGCTCGGCTCTGCAGCTGCTGCGCGGCCGGCTGGCGGGGGTGCAACTGCTGGCCCGGCGGGTGGTCTATCGGGAGCTCCACATCGAACTGGTGGAGCTGCGCAGCGGCCCGATCCAGGTTCACATCGGCAACCTGCTCAAGGGGCAGCCGGTGCAGCTGGAGCGAGCATTCCAGATCCAGGGGCAGGTGAGTTTCACGCCCGACGGTCTCACTCGCTCCCTCAGTGCCCCCCCATGGCGGGCCCTGGGGGACAGCCTCGGCGAAGCCCTGCTGGGCATCGTGCCGCTGGTGGAGCTGCGCATGGGCCGGGACCGGCTGATCTTCGCCGCCCAGGGCCTGGGCAGCCGGGAGCTGATCGAACTGGAAACCACCATCGCCGCCGTGGAGGGCACCGTGGAGATCCGCTCCGGCGACGGCAGCTTGCGCAGCCGTCTGCCGATGGATCCGGGCATCACCATCAGCGACGCCCGCCTGGAAGCCGGCATGGTGCAGCTGATTGGCGAGGCGCGGGTGAGCGTCTAACCCAGGCCCCAAGCCTCAGCCCTGCACCAAGGGCAACACCAGGGTCACCAGGGAATAGACCACCGCCGGCACAAACAGATAGCTGTCGATGCGATCGAGCACCCCGCCATGGCCGGGAATCGCATCGCCGGAATCCTTCAGGCCGGCGTCCCGCTTCATCATCGATTCGGTGAGATCCCCCACCAGGGCAAACACCGCCACCACCACCCCCAGCAGCGCACCGATCAACCAGCCCCAGCTCCAGCCGATCCAGGTGCCGCCCAGGGCGCCCACCGCCATGGCACAGGCCACCCCACCGAGGGCCCCCTCCACGGTCTTGCCAGGGGAGATGGGCGAGAGGGGGCGTCGCCCGAGGCGGCGGCCGATCACATAGGAGCCGATGTCGGTGGCGACGATCAGAAAGCAGGCCAGCAGCGTGAGGGCCAGCCCAGGCCCCTCGAGATCGCGCAGGCGGATCCAGTAGCTGGGCAAGAAGCCGAGATAGAAGAGCCCGAAGATCGAGGCCGCGATATCGGCGATGGTGCCGGTGACGGGCTGCAGCAGCAGCCAGCCGCAGATCACGGCGCCGGAGGCCGGCAGCACGGCCGCGGCCACATCGCCGGCAAACCAGCCGCCCCCACTGGCCAGCTGGGTGGTGACCAACAGCAGCTGCACCGCCACCAGGGTGGTCTTGGTGGCCGGCCGGATCCCCTTGAACTGGGCCATCCGGAAAAACTCCAGCAGTCCCAGGTGCACGATCAGGCCGACGGCCACGGTGAACCACCAACCGCCGAGCATCACCACCACGAAACCAAAGGCGCCCGCGGCCCAACCGCTCAGCAGCCGGGGCAGGGAGGTGGCGGTGCGGGGGGTCGGAATCAAGGCGGGGGGATCAGGCGGGCTCGGTGTGGGGGGAACGCTCCGCGGCGATCAGGAACAGGGGCTCCGCCGCCGCCAGCTTGGCCTGGCTGCCCCGGCGCTGCATGCGGTGCACGGTGGCCTGCACCACCTGCACATCCCGGGCCTGGAGGTGGCCCAGGGTATCGGTGGCATCCACCAGGCCCTCCAGGCTCGCGGTGCTGATCACCAGGCGCCCCTGGGGCACCAGGGCCTCCCACACCGCCAGCAACACATCCCCCAGGGGACGGCCCACCTCCAGCAGCACCCGGTCGGGGTGGGCCGGAAGCTGGGCCAGGTCGGCGGGAGCGGCACCGGCATGGATGTGCAGGTTGGAGATGCCGAAGCGGCGACGGTTCTGTTCGAGCAGCTCGATGGCATCGGGGTCGCGCTCGAGAGTGTGCACCGCCCCCCTGGGCATCAGCCGAGCGATCTCCAGGGCCAGGGCGCCGGTACCGCCGCCCACATCCCACACCAGAGAGTCGGGCCGGGGACGCAGATGGGCCAGCAGCATCACCCGCAGCTCCATGGGCGTGGGGCTGAAGCCGGGGGCATCCTCAAAGGCACTGTCGGGCAGGCCGGGAGTGACGAAATCCCACTGGTAGGGCGCCTGGGGCGAGGCCTGGTCAGGAGCCACCGATGCGTGCAGATCCCTCTGTTCAGACAGATTGATCGGTTTAGACAGATCCATCGGCTCAGGCAGATCCATCGGCCCCCGATCCGGCCACAACCCTCACCGTATCAGCGATCTGGCCGGGCCAAAGCCGGGCCTGCTGCTGCAGCCAAACGGCCCGGGCCGGATCGATCCGCTCTCCCGGCACCAGCAGGGGAATGCCGGGGGGGTAGGGGCAGAGCGGTTCGGCCGCGATCCGGCCGGCCGCCGCCGCCAGCGGCACCGCCTCGGCAGGTGCCCGCCAGGCCTCTCCGATCGGGAGCTCCGGTTCCGCCACCAGGGGCAGGGGCGGGGCACTGAACGGCCGCAGGGGATCCCCCCCCAGGGCCCGCCGCAGGCGCTGCAGCTGGCGGGGCAGCCGCCACACCACGGCGGGCGGCGGCGCCAGACCCAAGCAAAAGGTGAGCGCGCCCGGCTCGGGCAGCTCGGCGATCACCCCCCGCTCCAGCAGCCAGGCATCGGCCTCCAGACCATTGATGCCCAGGGCCGCGGTGTGCAGCACCAGCCGCAGGGGGTCGTCACTGGCCAGCAGGGGCAGCCCCCCAGCCACGCAGCGGCGGCGGAGGCGCTCCCCGATCTGCTCCGCCCGGCGCCGGCGCCGCCTCCCCCCTGGACTGGTGAGGTCGTGCAGGGTGGCTTCGGCGGAGGCCAGCAGCAGGGCGCTGGGGCTGGAGGTCTGCAGCCACAGCAGGGCCCGAGCCACGGCGGCAGGATCCACCCGACTCCCCTGGAGCACCAGGGCCCCGCTCTGGGCCAGGCCGCCGCCGGCCTTCTGGCCGGAGAGCACCACCAGGTCGGCCCCGGCCGCCAGGGCCTCCCCCAGACCATGGGCCTGGTCGACCAGCACGGGCAATCCCTGGCCATGGGCCAGGGCCACCAGCGAAGGCAGATCGGCCCGCTGGCCCTGGTAATTGGGCGACACCAGCACCAGCGCCGCCACCGGAGCGGCCTCCTGGAGCCCGGCCGCTGCGAGCACCGCCGCCAGGTGGGCCCGGTCGGGCGGCCGCCCCAGGCCGGTGGCCGGATCAAAGGGGAGGTCGTACAGCAGGGGGCGCAACTGGCCGAGCACGCAGGCGTGCAGCAGGGAGCGGTGCAGGTTGCGGGGCAGCAGCACCCGGCTGCCGGGGGGGGCCAGGGCCAGCAGGGCCGCCTGAAGCAGGCCGCTGGCGCCATTGACGCCAAACCACACCGCCCCAGCGCCGAGCTGGCGGGCGCACTGCCGCTGGGCCTCGGCCACGGCACCGCTGTCGATCAGGGGGCCGCCGTACTCCGGCAGTTCCGGCAGGTCCCAGCTGCCCGGCCGCTGACGCAGCAGGCACTGGAGGGCGGGAGACAGGCCCCGTCCGCGGCCGTGGGCCGGCAGATGCAGCGGCAGGCCCATGGGGGAGCGGATCGCGTTTCTAGAGTCTGCCGATCGACCGGCTGCCGTGCCCGTGACCATCGCCGAAGCCGCCAGCAGCCCGCGCTACGACCCAGGGCGGGATCTGCGCTGGCTGCTGCTGCGCCCCTGGGTGCTGGTGAGCCGCCTGCTGGTGGTGCTCTGGCAGCTCGGCAGCCTGGCCCTGGTGCTGGTGGTGCAGGGCAAC
>JBIIQK010000204.1:0-3718 GCA_044342135.1 Cyanobium sp. | reverse complement strand
GCCGGTGGCATCACCCAGCACATCGGTGCCTACCAGGTGGAGATTCCCCACGCTGGCGAGCAGCGCAAGATCACCTTCCTCGACACCCCGGGCCACGAGGCCTTCACCGCCATGCGGGCGCGGGGTACCAAGGTCACCGACGTGGCCGTGCTGGTGGTGGCCGCCGATGACGGCGTGCGTCCCCAGACCCTGGAGGCCATCAGCCACGCCCGGGCCGCCAAGGTGCCGATCGTGGTGGCGATCAACAAGATCGACAAGGAGGGCGCCTCCCCCGACCGCGTCAAGCAGGAGCTCTCGGGCCTCGAGCTGGTGGCCGAGGACTGGGGCGGCGACACCGTGATGGTGCCGGTGAGCGCCATCAAGGGCGAGAACGTCGACAAGCTGCTGGAGATGATCCTGCTGGTGACGGAGGTCGAAGATCTCCAGGCCAACCCGGATCGGATGGCCCGGGGCACCGTGATCGAGGCCCACCTCGACAAGGCCAAGGGCCCGGTGGCCACCCTGCTGGTGCAGAACGGCACCCTGCGCGCCGGCGATGTGCTGGCTGCGGGCCCGGTGCTGGGCAAGGTGCGCGCCATGGTCGACGACACCGGCAAGCGGGTCAAGGAAGCAGGGCCCTCCTATGCCGTCGAGGCGCTGGGCTTCAGCGAAGTGCCCACGGCGGGCGACGAATTCGAGGTCTACCCCGACGAGAAGACCGCCCGCTCCGTGGTGGGTGACCGGGCCAATGAGGCCCGCGCCACCCGCCTGGCCCAGCAGATGGCCTCCCGCCGGGTGTCCCTGGCCTCGATGTCGGGCCAGGCCAGCGAGGGCGAGCTCAAGGAGCTCAACCTGATCCTCAAGGCCGACGTTCAGGGCAGCGTGGAAGCCATCCTCGGCTCCCTCGAGCAACTGCCCCAGGGCGAGGTGCAGGTGCGGGTGCTGCTCTCGGCTCCGGGCGAGATCACCGAAACCGACGTCGACCTGGCTGCCGCCTCCGGGGCGGTGATCGTGGGCTTCAACACCTCCATGGCCCCCGGCGCCAAGCGGGCCGCCGATGCCACCGGCGTGGATGTGCGCGACTACGACGTCATCTACAAACTGCTCGAAGACATCCAGCTGGCCATGGAAGGCCTGCTGGAGCCCGAGCTGGTGGAGGAGCCCCTGGGCGAAGCCGAAGTGCGGGCGGTGTTCACCATCGGCCGCAGCGCGGTGGCCGGCTGCTACGTCACCACCGGCAAATTGCAGCGCAACTGCAAGGTGCGGGTGTGGCGGGGCAAGGAGAAGGTGTTCGAGGGCGACCTCGACTCCTTGCGCCGCAACAAGGACGACGTCAAGGAAGTGGCCACCGGCTTCGAGTGCGGCATCGGCACGGACCGCTACACCGGTTGGCAGGAAGGGGATCGGGTGGAGGCCTTCAAGTTGGTCACCCAGCGCCGCACCCTCAGCACCTGAGTCCCGTGACCCCTCGCAGCGAGCCCCTGCTCTGGCTCCAGCTGATTGCCATCGGAGCAATCCCGCTGGAGCTGCTGGGGCTGCTGCTCGTGCTGGCCGGCGCCGATCCGGGGCCCTTGCCCGGCCTCGAGCGGGTGCTGGCCTGGGCCATCGGCGCCCTTGGGCCCGCCATCCTGCTCTGGAAGCGCCCCGCCGACGTCTGTTCCCTGCTGCTGGTGCAGGCGCCCATCCGGGGACGCAGCGAAGCCCAGCGCTCGTTGTCGGCCCTGCAAAGCCCTGTGCCCCTCAAGCTGGCGATGGTGGGGGGTGCGGCGGCCCTGCTGCCCCTGTTCTGGTGGATGGATCAGCACTCCGCCCTGGCGGCCTCCCTCTCGCCCCTGGCGGAGAGTCCCCGGCTGGTTGGCCTGCTGCTGGCCTGCCCCCTGTTGGCCCTGATGGTCTGGCAGTGGCAACAGCTCACCCAGGCCCTTGGCCTGCTGCGCACCTCCCCTGAAACGCTGGAAGCCGTGACTCCCCTCACCGCCAGCCAGCTGGACAGCCAACGCCTGAACCTGGGCCTGCCCCTGCTGCTGCTCGGCCCGCTCCAGATCCCCGAACGGGCCTCGATCCGGCCCGAATTCGAACCCGAACCCAAATCAGAACCCAAACCAGCAGAGCCCAAACCTGAGCCTGCGCCTGCTCCTGCAGCCGAGCCTGTTGCAGAGCCGGAAGCCCAGCCTGAGCCAGATCCTGGGCTTGACCTTGAGCTTGAGCCCACCCCCATTAGCCCTCAGGAGCCCGAGCTGGCCGAGGAGCCGGCTGAGCAGCCGAAGGCGGAGCTGCAGGACGAGCTGGAAGGGGAACTGGAAGAGGAGCCGTCGTTGCTCGAGACTCCGGCACTGCCCAGTCCGTCAATCAGCAGCGACGCGTCAGTCGCCGACCCGGTTGCGATCCAGCCAGAGGAGACTGCCGAACAACCCGAGAGCACCGAGCTGGATCAGGAGATCCCCTGAGGCCACCTCAGCGCCACTGGCCGATCGCATCGCCATCGTGGCCAAGCCCACAGCTCCTGAAGCCGCAAGGGCGAACCAGAGACCTCGACGCAGGCCTCGCCACGGCGTGCGAACTTCCTGCAGCAGCCTCGCTTTCAGAGCGGGATCAATCGATTCACGCTTGGATCCCATCACCACACACCGCTCAAGGCCGACCCCTGAATGCTAATTTCATCAGGACGCCGGTGTAGCTCAGTGGTAGAGCAACTGATTCGTAATCAGTAGGTCGTCGGTTCAAATCCGATCTCCGGCTTAAGCACACAAACCCAACCTCGAATCCGCCGCCCCAATCCTCTTGGGCCCGTGAGTTCCAAGCTCAGGCGGATCGGGCTTCCAGCTGGGCAACGGCCTCAGAGAGCTGCTGCAGTCGCTGTTCAGGAGATCCAACCAGCTCAATCAACAGGGGGCGATTCAGGGGCGGGAAGACATCGAATAGCCCTTCGCGATAAATCTGCTTAAAGAGCCCGTCCACTTCGGCGCGATAGGGATGATCAACCGGGCGAATTCCGTCGTCTTCCATGGCAACCGGCCACACATCAGACTGGGGCACGAAGGCCAGAATATCGAGACGATCAAGCGCCTCTCTCACAGCAGGCACCATCGAACGGACAAACGCATCGTCAATATCCGTTAAACCCTGATTGGCCGTGTATTGAGAATAGGCGAGATAATCAACAGGCGCCCGATCGAAGATCACCCTCTGATCCGATGTGGCGTAGCGATGCACACGGCTGATGCTGTAATACAGCTGAATCCCATTCTGCAGGCGGGTGGAAGCCTCGCGAAAAAGAATCTCATAGGGTCCCTGCAGACCCAACACCCGATAGGGCTCTTCCTCCCGGACGTAGTCGTGGTGGCAGGCAACCCAATCGTTCACGACCGTGGACTTCCCCAGGGAATGGGATCCAGAAATCGCAATCCGCATCCCCTACAGCCCGAAGCCCACCCAGCCTACGGAGATGAACAACGGGCGCAGAGCGTGCAGGCCAGGAATGAATTGAAGCCATGAAAAAGCCCCCTCCGAGGAGGGGGCTTGCGGGATTCCGTTGTGCTTGTTCAGCCTTAGCCGAACGGCTGGCTTCAGCCGATGGCGGGGGCCGTCAGAGCCACGGGGGTGGCTTCTGCAGCGGCCAGGTCCAGCGGGAAGTTGTGAGCGTTGCGCTCGTGCATCACTTCCATGCCCAGGCCTGCACGGTTCAGCACGTCCGCCCAGGTGTTCACCACGCGGCCTTGGCCGTCGAGGATCGACTGGT
>JBIIQK010000203.1:0-3719 GCA_044342135.1 Cyanobium sp. | reverse complement strand
CGTCGATGTCCCGTTGGGCGATCATCTGGGCCCCGGGTTTCTGCAGGCTGGCCTGGACCCCGGTGAGGCCGCCGAACCACACCAGATCCAGATTGCCGGTGCGGAAGGCGCTGACGGCAGCCGCGTAATCGGTGACGGGCACATAGAGCACCTTCACGCCGAGCTGGCCCCCTAACTCATCGGCCACCAATCCGTAGAGGCGGTTCAGTTTTTCCGGGTTCTGATCGGGAATGGCTCCGATGCGCAGCACCGTTTTGGCTTGGGCTGGCTTGGGTTGGCTCTGCTGGGCTCCTTGCTGCGCCAAGGCGGGCGACAGCAGCCCCGCCAGCTTGGGTGAGAAGACCGCCGGCAAGACAGTGAGGCAGAGCCCCGCCACTGCGGCGGTCCAACGTTCTCGTGCAGACATGGCGGTGGGTCGTGGGGGTGGGTTTGGGGTTCTAGAGGCGGGCCAGGAAGCGCTGGAGCCGTTCGAGGCCATTTTCGATGGTGACCGGTCCGGCGGCGCAGGACAGCCGGATGCAACGGTCGTCGCCGAAGGCCACGCCCGGCACCACCGCCAGCCCGACCTCATCGAGCAGGCGGTTGCACAGGGTCATTGAATCGAGGCCATAGGCACTCACATCAGGGAAGGCGTAAAACGCCCCTTCCGGAGGCAGCAGTTTCAGCCGTTCGATCGCCATCAGTCCGGCCGTAAGCAGGCTGCGGCGTTCATCAAATTGGGCAGCCATCGCCCGCACACAGTCGCGGGAGGCGCTGATCGCGGCCAAGGCGCCGAACTGGGCAAAGCTGCAGACATTGCTGGTGCTTTGACTTTGCAGGGCACTGGCGGCGGCCACCACCGATCGGGGGCCAGCCAGCCAGCCGATGCGCCAGCCGGTCATGGCCCAGCCCTTGGCAAAGCCGTTCACCGTGAAGATGCGATCGGCCAGGTCGGGGGCCACGGCGGCAAAGCTGTGGTGGGTGTGGCCCGGGGCCAGCAAAAACTCATAGATCTCATCGCACACCACCGCCACCTGGGGGTGCCGGCGCAGCACGGCGGCGATGGCCTCCAGCTCCGGCCGGCTCAGCACCATGCCGGTGGGGTTGCCGGGACTGTTGAGCACCAGCAGCTTGCTGGCGGGGGTGATGGCGGCTTCCAGGGCGGCGGGATCCAGCCGGAAACCCTGGGCGGCTGAGCTGGGCAGGAGGGTGACGGAAGCGCCCGCCAGCTGGGCGATCTCCGGGTAGCTCAGCCAGTAGGGCGCCGGCAGCAGCAGCTCATCGCCGGGCTCCAGCAGCACCTGGAACAGGTTGTAGAGGGCCTGCTTGCCGCCGTTGGTGACCAACACCTGGTCGGCGCTGGTGGGGACTTGGTTTTCCTGGCTGAGCTTGGCGGCGATGGCCTCCCGCAGGGCGGGCTCGCCGGCGGCGGGGCCATAGCGGGTATGGCCGGCCTCAAGGGCCGCGGCGGCGGCCTGCCGGATGAAGGCCGGGGTGTCGAAGTCGGGTTCGCCGGCGCTGAGGCTGCAGATGTCGTGGCCGTCAGCCTTGAGGGCCTTGGCCCTCGCGGCGATGGCCAGGGTGAGGGAGGGTTGCAGCGCCCGGGCCCGAGCTGACAGGGAGGGGGTGGCGGTGGGTGCGGCGATCATCCCTCCTGTGTCCGGCATCGGGACGCGCGGCATCAGCACTGGAAACCATCCTGCCGCACCGATTTCCCGCGTACGGTTCAAGCCGGCACGAAACGGCCAACCAGTCACACCTTGAAGGCCCCGCGTCGATGGCCCTCCCGCCTGCCTCGCCCGATTCCCTGCAACGGCTGGCCCTGGCCTGCGCCGCCTGCCGCCGCTGCGGCCTGGCCGAGGGCCGGCAGCAGGTGGTGGTGAGTCGGGGCAATCCCAGCGCCAGGCTGATGCTGATCGGTGAGGCCCCCGGCGCCCAGGAAGACGCGGAGGGACTCCCCTTTGTCGGCCGCTCCGGTCGTCTGCTGGATCAGCTGCTGGCCGCCGCTGGCCTCGACAGCCAGGGCGATGCCTACGTCTGCAATGTGGTGAAGTGCCGCCCCCCCGACAACCGCAGGCCCACGGCCGTTGAGCAGGCCGCCTGCCGCCCCTGGCTGGAGCAGCAGATTGCCGCGGTGGATCCCCCGCTGATCGTGCTGCTGGGGGCCACGGCCCTGGAGGGCGTTCTGGGGATCCGCGGCGGCATCACCAAGCGGCGGGGCCAGTGGCTCAGCAGTCCTGCCGAGGTCCTGCAGGGCCGGCTCCTGATGCCGGTGCTGCATCCCTCCTATCTGCTGCGCTTTAACGGCCAGGCCGAGGGCTCCCCCCGTGCCCTCACCGCTGCCGACTTCCGGGAGGTGCGGCGGTGCCTGATGGCCCTCTGACAGGGGGCATGGGCGGCGCTCGCCAGTTGAGCGGCGGTTGTGACAGGCTTTCGTCACCTTCCGGCCCCGATTCATGACCGGCACCCTGGCCCGCCCTGACGCCTCCTCTCCCGACCGGGCCACCGCCGCCGCCGCCGACTGGGCCAGTGACCCCCGGTTCGACACCCAGATCCACCGCCGCAAGACCCGCAGCGTGCGGGTGGGGAACATCTGGGTGGGCAGCGACCATCCGGTGGTGGTCCAGTCGATGATCAACGAGGACACCCTCGACATCGCCGGGGCCACGGCTGGCATCCGGCGCCTGCACGAGGCCGGCTGCGAGATCGTGCGGCTCACCGTGCCCTCGCTGGCCCATGCCAAGGCCGTCAAGGAGATCCGCCAGCGCCTGGAGGACAGCTACCAGCCGGTGCCGCTGGTGGCGGACGTGCACCACAACGGCATGAAGATCGCCCTGGAGGTGGCCCAGCACGTCGACAAGGTGCGGATCAACCCAGGCCTGTTCGTGTTTGACAAGCCCGATCCCAACCGCACCGAGTTCAGCCCCGAGGAGATCGCTGCCATCGGCGAGCGCATCACCGAGACCTTTGAGCCCCTGGTGAGCCTGCTCAAGGAGCAGGACAAGGCCCTGCGCATCGGCGTCAACCACGGCTCCCTCGCTGAGCGGATGCTGTTCAGCTACGGCGACACCCCGCTGGGCATGGTGGAAAGCGCCCTCGAGTTCATCCGCATCTGCGACCGGCTCGACTTCCACAACATCGTGGTGTCGATGAAGGCCTCGCGGGCGCCCGTGATGATGGCCGCCTACCGGATGATGGCGGCCCGCATGGATGCGGAGGGCTTCCATTACCCCCTGCACCTGGGCGTCACCGAAGCGGGCGACGGCGATTACGGCCGGATCAAAAGCACTGCCGGCATTGCGCCACTGCTGGCTGAAGGGCTGGGCGACACCATCCGGGTCTCGCTCACCGAGGCCCCGGAGAAGGAGATCCCGGTTTGCTACTCGATCCTGCAGGCCCTCGGGCTGCGCAAGACGATGGTGGAATACGTGGCCTGCCCGAGCTGCGGCCGCACCCTGTTCAACCTGGAAGAGGTGCTGCACAAGGTGCGCAATGCCACGGCCCACCTCACCGGTCTCGACATTGCGGTGATGGGCTGCATCGTCAACGGCCCTGGTGAGATGGCTGATGCCGACTACGGCTACGTGGGTAAAACCCCCGGCACCATCTCCCTGTACCGCGGCCGTGAGGAAATCCGTCGGGTGCCGGAAGCGGAAGGGGTGGCAGCCCTGATTGCCCTCATCCAGGAGGACGGCCGCTGGGTCGAGCCCTGAGGCCCCGTTGGCATCCGGTTACCCGCC
>JBIIQK010000019.1:0-12817 GCA_044342135.1 Cyanobium sp. | reverse complement strand
GACAAGGACCGATTCCGCCAGGATCTGGGCGGTGTTGTCGAGGCCTACGGGGAGGTCCTCAAACGGGTCCAAGGGGCCTGTCCCGAACCCCGGATCTACCGGTAAGGTCATCGGCATTTGCGGCCTGTCCGCTCCGCTCCCCCCTTCTCATGGCTGGCTTGCTGGGTTTGAAGGCTGCATGGCCCCTCGTGGGTGCTGCCCTGCTCTCGGCAACCCCGGCCCTGGCCCAGTCCGCTGGCAGCCCCGCCCCCGCGTCCCCGAAGCCCGTTTCCGAGCAGGTCGACAACCCGTTAGCCGACCCGGCCAGTCCTCCAGACGGCCAGCCCCCCACCACCCAGGGGCCACCGACCGGCCAGGCGCCCGCTCCGGCCCAGCCCGCCCCAGCCCCCGCAGCCGAGAAGGTGCCGGCCGGGGAGCCCGCCGCCAAGGCCGAGCCCCGGGTGCTGATTGCCGAAGTGGTGATTGAAGGACTTCAGGACCATCCCGAGCGGGAGCGGCTGGAGTTGGCGGCCTACGCGGCCATGGCCGCAACTCCGGGCTCGCGGGTGACCCGTTCCGAGCTGCAGACCGACCTCTCGGCCATCTATGCCAGCGGTTGGTTCTCCGATGTGCGGATCCAGCCGGTCGACAGTCCCCTGGGGGTGCGGCTGGTGGTGGTGGTGGTGGCGAACCCCGTGCTGAAGCAGGTCAAGCTTGATCCGGCCGACCTCAAATTGCCCGAGCAGGTGGTGCAGGACACCTTCGTGGCGGATTACGGCAAGACCCTCAACCTGAACACCCTGCAGACCCGCATGCAGGAGCTGCAACGCTGGTATTCCGACCAGGGCTATTCCCTGGCCCGGATCACCGGACCCAGTCGGGTCAGCCCCGAGGGGGTGGTGGAACTGCTGGTGCGTCAGGGCACCGTGGAGGGGGTGGAAGTCCAGTTCCTCAACAAGGAGGGTTCGACCACCAACGACAAGGGTGAGCCCATCCGGGGCAAGACCAAGCCCTGGGTGGTGACGCGGGAAGTCTCCCTGCGACCCGGCCAGGTGTTCAACCGTCGGGAACTGGAAGAGGACATCAAGCGCATCTATGGCACCGGCCTGTTCAGCGATGTCAAGGTGACCCTGAAGCCGGTGCCGGCCGAGCCCGGCAAGGTGGTGATTGTGCTTGGCATTGTGGAGCAGTCGAGCGGCTCCCTCTCCGGCGGTCTGGGCTACAGCCAGAGCCAGGGCGTGTTCGGCCAGATCCAGCTGCAGGACAGCAACTTGTTCGGTCGTGCCTGGGACCTGGGCACCAACATCTCCTACGGCCAGTACGGCGGCCTCGGTGATATCACCTTCACCGATCCATGGATCAAGGACAACAAGTACCGCACGTCTTTCCGGGCCAGGGTCTTCTTCAGTCGGGAAGTTCCCCAGTTGTTCCAGAACGAGAACAACTCCTTCACCTATGAACTCCAGAATTTTGACGGGGCCGACTTTGATGTGGTCACCAGCCGCACCGTCAACAACAACGGTACCGAAACCGTCACGACCAACTTCGACACCGTGGCGATTCAGCGCATCGGCGCCAACGTCCAGTTTGTCAGGCCTCTCAATGGTGGTAATCCCTACAAGAAAGCCCCCTGGAACCTGATCCTCTCCTTCGGTGGGCAGGAAGTCACCCCGATGGATTTCTCAGGGAGCAAGTACTCCTACGGGGTGGTGGGAGCCACCAGCTCCCCCGACACCGTGCCCAGCAACCAGGTGATCTGCCTGGCCTACAACTGCGCGTCGGAAAACCAGTTGGTCAGCTTCCGGGTCGGAGCCACCTACAGCACGCTCAACGATCCCCGCAACCCCACCAAGGGCAATTTCCTGAGCCTGGGCACTGAGCAATTCATTTCCGTCGGCGAAAACTCCCCCACCTTCAACCGGGTGCGCGGCAGCTTTACCCACTACATCCCGGTGGAGTGGCTCAAGCTCTTCAAGGGTTGCCGTCCCAAGCCGGGCGAGACCAAAGATTGCAAGCAGGCTCTGGCCTTCCAGGTGTCGGCAGGCTCCCTGGTGGGGAGTGACATCCCTCCCTACGAAGCCTTCTGTCTGGGGGGCGGCAACTCCGTTCGGGGTTACTACGACTGCGACCTCGGTGTGGGCAAGAGCTTCGCTGAGGCGACGATCGAGTACCGCTTCCCGATCTTCAGCATCATCAGCGGTGAGATCTTCTTCGACGCAGGGACCACCTTCGGCACCCAGGGCGATATCCCCGGCAACCCCGGTGGTCTGCTCGGCAAGAAGGGCGAGGGCTACTCCCCCGGTATCGGCCTGATCGTGACCACTCCGGTGGGCCCCCTGCGCTTGGAAGCCGCGACCCAGGACTTCACCAGTGACTGGCGCTTCAACCTGGGCGTGGGCTGGAAGTTCTAGTGATGTCTTGGCCGGCCGATTACACCGGGGCCTGGACCCTCCGTGGCTCGGTGGAACGGCGGGGCGTAGGACTCCACAGCGGCGCCGAGTCCCGGGTTCGCCTCCAGCCCTCGGCCCGGCCCGGCTACTGGGTGGGTTGGTTGGATGCGCCCGAGTTGCCCCTCTGCCGGCTCACCCCTGCCCAGGTGCGGGACACCAGGCTCTGCACGGCCCTGCAGCTCGACCAGCGCCGTCTGGCCACCGTGGAGCACCTGCTGGCGGCGTTGGCTGGCACCGGCGTGACCCAGGCCGAGATCCTGGTGACCGGCGAGGAGATTCCGCTGCTGGATGGTTCAGCCCTGCCCTGGGTGGAGGCCCTGGCGGAAGCGGGGCTCCAGGCCTTGCCCGGACCCTCTGGGGGCCTGGCCTTGGCGGAGCCGATCACGGTGAGCAGTGGTGCCAGCTTTGCCACGGCCCTCCCCTATGGGGGCTTGCGTCTGGGGGCGGCCATTGAATTCGCTGAGGCGGCCATCGGCCGTCAATTGTTCAGCCTCGACCTCTCCCCGAGCCACTTCGTCGCCGAGATCGCCCCGGCCCGCACCTTCGGCCTGCGGTCCCAGGTGGACCAGTTGCGGGCGGCGGGCTTGATCCAGGGGGGCTGTCTGGAGAATGCCCTGGTGTGTGACGGTGATCAGTGGCTCAATCCGCCCCTGCGGTTTGCCGAGGAACCGGTGCGCCATAAAATCCTCGACTTGTTGGGGGATCTTGCCCTCGTCGGCCTGCCACGGGCCCAGGTCTTCGCCTACCGCGGTTCCCACGGGCTTCACACATCCCTGGCGGTAGCTCTTTCGGGCCTGCCCGAAGCCACAACCCCTGCCTGCCCTCCATCCGGTTGATGCCCTTGTCCGAGACCAGTTCTGCGCAGACTTCCAGCCCCGGCACGCCCAGCCCGGTGCTGCTCACCACGGAGCAGATCCAGGGACTGCTGCCCCATCGCTATCCGTTCGCCCTGGTGGATCGGGTGATCGAGCATGAGCCGGGCAAACGGGCTGTCGCGATCAAGAACGTCACCATTAATGAACCCCACTTCCAGGGGCATTTCCCCGGTCGTCCCCTGATGCCAGGGGTGTTGATCGTCGAGGCCATGGCCCAGGTGGGTGGACTGATCGTCACCCAGATGCCTGATCTGCCCAAGGGCCTCTTTGTGTTTGCTGGAATCGATGGGGTGCGTTTTCGCCGCCCGGTGGTGCCCGGTGACCAACTGCTGATCAGCTGTGAACTGCTCAGCCTGAAGCGCCAGCGCTTTGGCAAGGTCAAGGCCGAGGCCACCGTTGACGGCCAGCTGGTCTGCTCCGGCGAGCTGATGTTCTCCTTGGTGGACTGATCGATGGCGACGACCATCCATGCCACTGCCGTTGTCGATCCCAGGGCCCAGCTGGCGGAAGGGGTTGAGGTGGGCCCCTATGCCGTCATCGGTCCGGAGGTGGAAATCGGTGTGGGCTGCCGCATCGGCCCCCATGTGGTGCTCGATGGGCGCGTGCGCATGGGCAGCGGCAACCGCATCTTTCCGGGAGCCTGCATTGGCCTCGAGCCCCAGGACCTCAAATACACCGGGGATCCCACCGAAGTGGTGCTGGGTGACGACAACACCATCCGGGAGTGCGTCACCATCAACCGCGCCACCACCGGCCATCAGCAGACCCGGCTCGGCAGCGGCAACCTGCTGATGGCCTACAGCCATCTCGGCCACAACTGTGAACTGGGCGATCGGATCGTCATCGCCAATGGGGTGGCGGTGGCCGGCCACGTGGTGATCGGGGATCGGGCCGTGATCGGAGGGGTCCTCGGAATCCATCAGTTCGTGCACATCGGCACCCTGGCGATGGTGGGTGGGATGAGTCGCATTGAGCGGGATGTGCCCCCCTTCACGATGGTGGAGGGGCACCCGTCCCGCGTGCGCGCCCTCAACAAGATCGGCCTGCGGCGCAGCGGTCTGGTCGACCTCGACGGCGGCCAGCAATTTGAGGATCTCAAGCAGGCCTGGACCCTGATCTATCGCCGGGGGCTCACCCTGGCGGAGGCCTTGGGGCAACTTCGCAGCCAGCCTCAGCATGGTGCTGCCGACCAGCTCTGCGCTTTTCTGGAAGCTTCCCTGGGCCCCTCACGCCGTGGGCCGATCCCGGGGGCGCGCTGATGCTGCGTCTGCTGGTCAGCACGGGGGAGGTGTCCGGCGATCTCCAGGGGGCGCTGCTGGTCAGGGCCCTGCACCAGGAAGCCCGCCGCCGCCAGTTGGATCTGGAGATCGTGGCCCTGGGCGGCGAGCGGATGGAGCGGGCTGGGGCGGAGCTGCTCGCCAACACCACCCGCATGGGGGCCATCGGCCTGCTGGAGGCCATTCCCTTTGTGTTGCCCACCCTCAAGTTGCAGCGTCGCTTGAAGCGCTGGTTCCGCAGCGATCCCCCCGACGGGGTGGTGCTGATCGACTACATGGGCCCCAACGTGAGCCTGGGACTGCGGCTCAAGCGCAAGTTTCCGCGCGTGCCGGTGACTTATTACATCGCCCCCCAGGAGTGGGCGTTCAAATTCGGCAACGGCGGCCGCTCCAACCTGATCAGTTTCACCAACCAGATCCTGGCGATCTTCCAGGAGGAAGCCCGCTTCTACCGCTGCCGTGGCGCCAACGTCACCTATGTGGGCCATCCGCTGCTGGACACGATCGGCCAGCTGCCCAGCCGCCAGGAGGCCTTGCGCCAACTGGGCCTCCGGGACGCTCCCGTGCTGTTGCTGATGCCGGCGTCGCGGCGCCAGGAAATCCGCTACATGCTGCCCCACATCGTCGCCGCCGCTGCGGAGCTGCAGCGCCAGAGGCCCGAGCTCCAGGTGGTGGTGCCAGCGGGGCTGCCGGGCTTTGAAGCCCACCTGTCGCGCCAGTTGAGCGAGGCAGGGGTGCGCGCCGCGATCATTCCTGCCGCCGATTCCGACCAGCTCAAGGCCTGCCTTTGCGCAGCGGCCGATCTGGCCCTGGCCAAATCCGGCACGGTGAACCTGGAACTCGCCCTGCGGGGTGTGCCCCAGGTGGTGGTGTACCGGGTCAGCCGGGTCACCGCCTTTGTGGCTCGGCACATCCTGCGCTTCAGCGTGCCCCACATCTCCCCGGTGAACCTGGTGCTGGGCGAGCGGCTGGTGCCGGAGCTGCTGCAGGAGGATCTCACGGCCGCGGCGATCGTGCGGGAGGCGTTGCCCCTGCTCGACCAGGCCAGCGCCTCGCGCCACACCATGCTGGAGGGCTACCGCCGGTTGCGGCTGGAGTTAGGCGAACCCGGGGTCACCCAGCGGGCGGCCTGTGCCATCTTCGATCAGGTGTTGGACGCGCAATGACCCGATCCGTCCGGCCGCCAGCCTCCGGTTCCCTGCTCTCGGGTTTGGCGAGGGGGCTGCTGGGTCTGCTGCTCGGCGGGCTGCTGCTGGTCAGCCTGGCGCCTGCCGCAGCCTGGGCGGCGCCGGCGCAGGAGGCGGTGTTGGCGGGGGGCTGTTTCTGGTGTCTGGAGCACGACCTGGAGGGCCTGCATGGGGTGCTGGATGTCGAGAGTGGCTATAGCGGCGGCTCCCTGGAGCGGCCCACCTATGGACAGGTGTCGGCGGGGGGCACCGGCCACCAGGAGGTGGTGCGGGTGCGCTTTGACCCTGAGCGGATCAGCTATGGCGCCCTGCTGCGCTCCTACTGGCGCAACATCGATCCCCTCGATGGGGGCGGCCAATTCTGCGATCGCGGCAGCTCCTACCGCCCGGTGATCTTCACCAGCGGTGCCGACCAGCAGACCCAGGCCCAGGCCAGCCTGGCTGCGGCGGCCTCGGAGCTGGGCCGGGACAGGGCGGCCCTCAAGGTGCAGATCAAACCCCTCAAGCGTTTCTGGCCCGCCGAGGGCTATCACCAGAATTACGCCGACCGCAACAGCGTCAAGTACACCTATTACCGCTGGGCCTGCGGCCGGGACCGGCGGCTTGATGCGGTCTGGGGTCAGCGAGCCCGCAGCGCCAAAGCCTGGGCGTCCGGCAGGAAGTCCTGACCGAAGGCCCGGATCTGGGGAGCACGATTGCCGGCGCAATCGCGGCAATTCCGATGAAAAGCTGAAGAACGGGTGCCGCTTGAGGGCTCCAAATGGCTGTGAGATAGCGGATTTCCGCCCTTCTCAGGCCCGGGAGGCTTCCTTACCGTGATGGTTGCCACCGTGCACTTCCCTGTATGTATCTGCTGACCATTCGCGACGGTCTGCAGACCCGCCATGTCGGTCCCTACGGGAGTCCGAAGCAGGCTGCTGACGATCTGGATCGGCTGTTGTCTCTCTGCGGCGAGCGGGCTCGCTGGCAGATCCACGCCCTGGAATCGCCCGCCGAGGTGATGGCCAGTCTGGGCGGGGCCGTGCGCCAGGGTGTGGCCGCCTGAGGCGCCGTCAGTTGCGGCCGGGGTAGCCCCGCAGCAGGCCGCTTTCAATCATCAGGCCGACGCCCGCATTGATCAGGATCAGGCCAAAGGTGCCATACCAGAACCAGGGTCCGGGCTTGGTGAGCGTTTCCACCGTGCCGGAGGCCGCCAGCACCTGGATGCCCTTGCGGATCACCGCTTCACCGAAGAGGCAGAGCCCGGCCGGCAGCAGCAACACGCCGAGCTGGGCTTTGACGTACCAGCGGATCTTCTGAACGGCCATGGACGAAGCGAAGGCGTCAGGACTCCAAACCTAGGCTGCTGGCCCGGCAGCTCCGCCCGAACACACCCAATTCACCAGGGTGCGCACGCCGAAGCCGGTGGCACCGGCGGGATCCGGGCCGCGCCCCTTGTCACTCCACACCGTGCCGGCGATGTCGAGGTGGGCCCAGGCCAGCTTCGGCGTGACGAAGTCCTGGAGGAACAGGGCTGCGGTGATCGAGCCGCCGGGCCGGGGGCCGGTGTTCTTGAGGTCGGCGTAGGGGCTTTTCAGCCCGGCCTTGTAGGAGGCCCGCAGGGGCATGCGCCAGAGGTCTTCGCCCCCCGCCGCACCGGCCTGCAGCAGGGCATCGGCCAGGCCGTCGTTGTTGGACCACAGGCCTGCCATCTCCTCCCCCAGGGCGATCACGCAGGCACCGGTGAGGGTGGCCAGGTCCACCACCGCATCGGGTTCGAGCTTGCAGGCATACACCAGGGCGTCGGCCAGGGTGAGTCGCCCTTCGGCATCGGTGTTGTTGATTTCGATGGTCTTGCCGTTGGAGGCGGTGACGATCGCGCCGGGGTGGATGGCCCCGCCACTGATCATGTTTTCGCAGGCCGCCACGATCATGTGCACCTCCACGCCGGCGGGCTTCAGCTCGGCGATGGCCCGCATGGCTCCCAGCACCGCCGCGCTGCCGCCCATGTCGTACTTCATCATCTCGATCTGGGAGCCGGCGGTTTTGAGGTTGTAGCCGCCGGAATCGAAGGTGAGGCCCTTCCCCACCAGCACCAGGCGCCGCTGAGCCACACCCTCGGGGCGGTAGGTGAGGTGGATGAATTTCGGCGCCAGATCGGAGCCCTGGGCCACCGCCAGGTAGGAGCCCATGCCCAGGGCCTCGCAGTCGCTGCGCTCCAGCACCGTCAGCTCCAGGCCAAAGTCGTGGGAGATCGCGGCCGCGGTGTCGGCCAGGTGCTGGGGTGTGGCCACGTTGGGTGGGGCGGCCACCAGCTCCCGGGCCAGCTCCACGCCTGCGCAGGTGGCCGACACCGCCGCCAGAGCTGCTTGGGCGTCATTGGCCAGGCCGATCAGGCTCACCGTGTCCGGCAGGGGCCTGGGCTCGGGTTCCCCCTTGAAGCGCTGGTCACTGAAGAGGGCCAGGCGGGCCGCTTCGGCCATGGTGTGTGCCGCGGCGCCTGAGTCCAGCCCGGCGAGCGGCATGGCCAGACCGAGGTGGCGGGCTCCGGCGGTGGCGCCGGCCTGGCTGGCGGCGGCGCAGGCCTGGCGCAGGCCGGCGAGGTCAAAGTCGGCAGGGGCGCCTAGGCCCACCAGGATCAGGGTCCGGGGGACCCCGCCGAGCCGCTCCAGGCTCAGGCAGGTGCCGGGCTTGGCCTGGAAGCGCCGCTGCTCCAGCCGTTCCGGCAGGGACTGGTCGAGGCGGGCTGCCAGCTGGGCCAGGAGCCCCGGCTCCGGTTTCCCCGCCCCGGCGGTGTCGGTGTCGGTGTCGGCGAACAGGCCGACGGCCAGGCAATCCCCGTCCCAGTGGTCCAGAACCGTGGGCAGGGTGTCGGGGATGCAGCGAAACTCCATGGGCCGGCCGGGGGTGGCGCGATCGTAGCCAGTGCGCTCAGGTCGACTCCGCCTGGAACGGCGTGGCCCAGCGGCTGCGGGTTTCCTTGTTAAAAGGCGGCAGCCAGCGCTGGATCAGCGCCTGCTCGAGGGCCCGTCGTGGCCGGGTGGCCTCGGGCACATCCAGCCAGAAGCGGATGCTCAGCTGGCAGGCCAGGCCAGCGGCCAGAAGCGCTTCCCTGTAGGCCGCTAGGTAGGCCTTGCAGTCATGCTCGCCCTTCCAGCGCTGGTCGGCCCGGCCCGTCTCCCCCACATACAGCAACAGGGGCTGGTCCAGGCTGGCGGGGCGATCCGCCACGAAATAGAGGGCCGCACCCTGTTGGGGGGCCGTGGGCCAGCGCCAGAAGGACAGGGCCTGGGGCCGCAGGTTCAGGGGGTTGAGTTGCCCAGCGGTGGCCTGGCCGGGTTCGCCGAACAGGCAGCCCTGCTGCGCAGCGTCTCCCGGCTCGGTCAGCAGGGGGTGCTGATGGGCGGCCAGGCGGGCCTGCCACTCCAGCAGCTGGTGGGCCAGCAGGGGCAGCTCGGGGGTACCACCCCCGCTCGAGCCAGCGAGGGCCGATGGGCCGAACAGTTCCCCCTGGCGCGCCATGGCCCTAGCGGCCCCGGGCGCCGGGCGGCAACACCGGTCCGGCCGGACCGGGCCGGAACTGGACCCGGCCGATCCAGCTTTCCACCACCGCGGCCGGCAATTGCAGCCGCTGCTGCAGGTCGGCCAGATCCTGGAAGGGGCCGCGCCCCCGCTCTCGCAACAGCCGGTTGAGCCGGTCCTGCCCCAGGCCCAGGGGCTCCAGCTCCCGGGCTGAGGCCCGGTTGAGATCGATCCGGCTGGGGGGGCCTGCCGCCATGGCGGGTTCGCCGTACCAGCGGAACTCCAGCAGGGGCAGCCAGGCCTGCACCACGGCTTCGGGTAGCTCCAGCACCCGTTGCAGGTCGTCGCTGCCGCTCAGCTGCACACCGCCGGCCTGGAGCCGCAGCAGCAGGTCCACCTGGGCTGGCTCCAGGCCGGGCAGTCGCAGCCAGTCGGCAGCGGTGGCGCGGTTCACGTCCAGACGCCAACCCAGGGCGGCGGCGCGCGCCACGGCTGCGGCATCCGCCAGGCGGAGGTTGGGATCCTGCTGGAGCTTCAGGGCCAGCAGATCCCGCTCCACCTGCTCCCCGTGGCTGGTTCCGGCGGGAGCATCGCTGCAGGCGGGCTGGGCGGGCTGGCGGGGCTGGCGGCTGGGCGCTGGAATCTGGCCGGCGGCCCGCAGCACCTGACGGGCCAGGGGATCCAACCAGTGCCGCTGGGCCATGGCGGAGCGCCACCACATCAAGGTCGCCTGAACCTAGCGGGGGTCTTCGTGGTCGGGCCAGTCGATCAGGCCCCAGCGCAGACCGAGCACGGCGGCGTGGGTGCGGTCGCGGGCCTGGAGTTTGCGGCTCAGATGGCGCAGGTGGGTTTTCACCGTGTCGGCCGTAATGAACAGCTGCTGGCCGATTTCGCCGTTGCTGTCGCCCCGGGCCACCAGGGTCAGCACCTCCCGCTCGCGCTCGCTCAGGGGTTCGAGGGGGCCGGGGCCCGCGGGCCCCTGGCGGAACAGTTCGGTGAGGCTGCGGTCGACATACACGCCGCCGCCGCTGATGGCATGCAGGGCGGCCATGGCGCTGCCGAGCCCCAGGCGGGACTCCACCAGCAGCCCATCACAGCCGGCCTCAATGGCGCGCTGGATCGCCGCCTGGCGGTGCTCCTGGGTGATCAGCAGCAGGGTATGGATCGACGGCCAGCGCCGCTTGATTTCCTGCACCAGGGTCACCCCCGATCCCTGCTCCAGGGTGTCGCTCAAAAACACCATGGAGGGTTGGTGCCGCTCCACCAGGGCCAGCCCGGCCCCTTCGCAGGTGGCGGCCCCGACCAGCTGCTCCTGGCCCATCAGGGCTCCTACAAACAGACTCAGCAGGGCCCGGTTGCCCAGGCAGGTCACCATCCGACCCTCCCGCAGCAGGTTGTGGATCTGGCCGGTGTTGCGACGGAGCTGTTCAAGCTTGGGCGTGAAGTCCATGGCTGGGGATCACGGGCCCTGAGCACTGGCCCCATGCTGGCGGGATTACGTCTATCCGCACTCCCCAGAGTCGCCCTCGGTCACCAGAATCGGACCACCGCAACGCTGCCAGGGTCATGGCGTTCTTTGAATCCGAGATCGTTCAGGACGAAGCCAAGCGTCTGTTCGGTGACTACCAGCAGCTGATGCAGCTGGGGGGCGAGTACGGCAAGTTCGATCGGGAGGGCAAAAAGCTCTACATCGAAAAGATGGAGGACATGATGGAGCGCTATCGGGTGTTCATGAAGCGCTTCGAACTCTCCGAGGATTTCCAGGCCAAGCTCACCGTGGAGCAGCTGCGCACCCAGCTCAGCCAGTTCGGCCTGACCCCCGAAACCATGTTCCAGCAGATGCACCAGACCCTGGAGCGGATGAAGGGTCAGCTCGATGCCCCTGCCTAGCGGTGGGTGGAGCTCCTTAAGCGGCTGCGTACGATCCGGCCACACCGCCACCCAGGGGTCCTGCGTTGATGATCGGATCGCAGCCGTCCTCTCTGCATCCTTCCCTGCCGGCCTGGCTGGCCCGGGGCATGGCAGACCTGTTCCCAGCCGGCGCGGCCGCGGGCGATCCTGATCAACAGCTCGGTGCCCGGTTGGCCCAGGCCGAGCGCAGCGGTGTGCCGTTGCGGGTGAAGCTCGGCATCGACCCCACGGGCTCCGACATCCACCTGGGCCATTCGATCCTGTTTCGCAAGCTGCGGGCTTTCCAGGACGCGGGCCACACGGCGGTGTTGATCATCGGCGATTTCACCGCCCGCATCGGTGATCCCACCGGCAAGAGCACCACCCGGGTGCAGCTCAGCGCCGCCGAGGTGGAGGCCAACGCCGAAACCTATCTCGTGCAGCTGGGCCTGGGTCAGGACCCGGCGCGGGCCCTGCTGGATTTCCACACCCCTGGCCGGCTGGAGGTGCGCCGCAACAGTGAATGGCTGGCCGGCCTGGATCTGCCCCAGGTGATCGAGCTGCTGGGCACCAGCACCGTGGGCCAGATGCTGGCCAAGGAGGACTTCGCCAACCGCTACGGCTCCGGCACGCCCATCTCCCTGCACGAGTTCCTCTACCCGCTGCTGCAGGGCTACGACTCGGTGGCCATTGAGGCCGACCTGGAACTGGGCGGCACCGACCAGAAGTTCAATGTGGCCATGGGCCGCGATCTGCAGCGCCATTTCGGCCAGCGGCCCCAGTTCGGGATGCTGCTGCCGATTCTGCCGGGCCTCGATGGCGTGCAGAAGATGAGCAAGAGCCTGGGCAACACCGTGGGCCTCAACGACGACCCCCTCTCGATGTACTCGAAGCTCGAGAAGGTGCCCGATGCGGTGGTGGAGGACTACCTCACCCTGCTTACCGATCTGGATCTGGAGGCGCTGCCGGCGAATCCGCGCGAGCGCCAGAAGGCGATGGCTCTCGAGATCACCCGCCAGCGCCACGGGACAGAGGCCGCCAGCACGGCCCAGGCCGATGCGGCCACGCTGGTGGGTGGGGCCCAGGGCGCCGGGGCGGCCGATGCCGAGGTGCCTGAGGCCTCCCTGGCCGCGGTGAATTTCCCGGCCAAGGCCTTCTATCTGCTCAGCGCCGTGGGCCTCTGTGCCAGCAGCAGTGAGGCCCGCCGCCAGATCCAGGGGGGTGGGGTGAAGCTCGACGGCCAGAAGCTGGCCGATCCCAACCAGGAGTTTGCCGGTCCCGAGGTCCTCGCTGGCAAGGTGCTGCAGCTGGGCAAGAAGACCTTCCGGCGGCTGGTGGCAGGCTGATGGCGGAACACCTGGGCGCCGATCCCGCCGATCGGATCATCGTGGCCCTTGATGGCATGGCGCCCGAGCGGGCGCTTGGGTTTGTGGTCGCGGTGCCCGAGCTGCGCTGGGTGAAGGTGGGCCTGGAGCTGTTCGTGGCCGCTGGCCCCGCCGTGGTGACCCAGCTGCGGGATCAGGGCAAGCGCGAGTTCCTTGACCTCAAATTCCACGACATCCCCGCCACCATGGCCGGCGCCTGCCGCAGTGCCGCCCGGCTGGGAGCGGAGCTGATCACCGTGCATGCCTGCGCCGGCAGCGAGGCGCTGAGGGCAG
>JBIIQK010000202.1:0-3722 GCA_044342135.1 Cyanobium sp. | reverse complement strand
TGGACCAGCAGCGGGTGGCGGGCTGCCGCTTCGCCGGGGCGGTGTTCACCAACCTCACCCAGGACCATCTCGACTACCACCCGTCGATGGAGGCCTACTTCGAAGCCAAGGCCCGGCTGTTTGCCCCGCCCCTCTGGGATGGCGGCGGCAGTCATGCCGTTGTCAACGGCGATGACCCCTGGGGGGCGCCGTTGGCCGCACGGCTCGGTCCAGCCTGCTGGCGCAGTTCCCTGGAGGATCCCGGCGCTGAGCTGTTCATCCGGGATCTGGTGCTCGGCGCTGACGGGGTGCGGGGGGTGCTGCAGACGCCGGTGGGCGAGGGCGCCTTCCACTCCCCCCTGCTGGGCCGTTTCAACCTGATGAACCTGTTGCAGGCCGTGGGAGCCCTGGCCCAGCAGGGCATTCCCCTGCCCCAGTTGTTGGCGGGCCTGGCCAGCTTCCGCGGTGTCCCCGGGCGGATGGAGCGCGTGCTGGTGGGCGATGGGGCCGGCGATCCGGCCGTGTTGGTCGACTACGCCCACACCCCCGACGGCCTCGCCAACGCCCTGGCCGCCTGCCGCCCCTTCACCGCCGGTCGCCTGATCTGCGTGTTTGGCTGCGGGGGTGACCGGGACCGGAGCAAGCGGCCCCAGATGGGGGCGATCGCGGCCGAACTGGCCGATCAGCTGGTGGTCACCTCCGATAACCCCCGCACCGAAGACCCCCAGCAGATCCTGGCGGATGTGGTGGGCGGGATCCCCGCCGGCTGTTGCATGGCGGTGGAGGGTGATCGGGCCACGGCGATTGCCACCGCCATCGCGGCTGCCGCCCCGGGAGACCTGATCCTGATCGCCGGCAAGGGCCATGAGGACTACCAGATCCTCGGCACCACCAAGATCCACTTCGACGACCGCGAGGAGGCGGAGAAGGCGCTGCGGACCCGCCGGGCCTGACTGGGTCAGGACTGCTCAGGGGGGATCGCCAACAATCACGACGGGCCTCTGGTCGTCTCCAGCGGCACTGCTTACCTTGCGCAGATCTGTTGTTTGCAGCGGTCCTTTGCCGATGTCCCAGGCGCAACCCCTCTCCAGGCGCTTCCTGGCTGAGCTGATCGGAACGTTCTGGTTGGTGTTCGGTGGCTGCGGCAGCGCCGTGCTGGCCGCCGTCTTCCCCTATGCCCAGGCCGATGCCAACCCCCTGGGCCTGGGTTTCCTTGGGGTGTCCCTGGCCTTTGGCCTCACCCTGCTCACCATGGCCTACGCCATCGGCCATATCTCCGGCTGCCACATCAATCCGGCCGTGAGCTTCGGGCTCTGGGCGAGTGGTCGCATGCCCGGATCCCATCTGCTGCCGTACATCGTGGCCCAGGTGCTGGGCGGCACGCTGGCGGGCGGCTTGCTGTACGGCATTGCCAGTGGGCGGCCGGGCTTTGAACTCTCCGGCTCCAATCCCCTCGCCACCAATGGTTTCGGGGCCCATTCCCCCGGGGGCTATGGCCTGGTGTCGGCCCTTCTGATCGAGGTGGTGCTCACCTTCATTTTCCTGCTGGTGATTCTCGGCACCACCCACCGCGATGCCATCGCCAGCATGGCCGGGGTGCCGATCGGGCTGTCGCTGACGCTGATCCACCTGATCAGCATTCCGGTCACCAACACCTCCGTGAATCCCGCCCGCAGCACTGGCGTGGCCCTGTGGGTCGGCGGGGATGCGATGGGCCAGCTGTGGCTCTTCTGGCTGGCTCCGATCGTCGGGGCCCTGCTGGCGGGCTGGGTGCAGCGGCAGCTGCTCGAAGGGGCTCGCCCCAGCAACTGACCGGGCGACCCTCCCCATGCCCGCCTCAGGCCCGCTGGATCACCCGGGGCCGTCCTCCTGTGAACGCAGGGCCCCGTAGCTGATCGCGGCCAGTCCCACGGGCAGCAGCAGCCACCAGAGCTTCGTGCGGTCGACCCGCAGGGTGGCTTGGGTGGCGCCCTCGCTTTCCTTGGCCCCCGCAAAGGGGGAATCCTTCGTGCTGCCTGCAGCCTTGGTGCCTTGCAGGTGTTCCAGGGCTGCGGCGGTGGGAGACGCTTTTTGCTCGGTTGCCGCCTCGGCGGCGGGTGGGGCGGTGATCGGCGAGCCCAAAAGGGCTGTGCAGCTCAGGCCGGCGCTGCAGGCGCTCAGCAGCAGAAACCGCCCCTGGGTGCGGAGGGATCTCATGAACAGGCTCCGGGTCTCCCTCACTGTGGCCAGAGCGATTCGTTTTGACAGCCAGGGCCCAGCCGTGCGGCCTCAGAGGCTGGCCAACAGCTGGTCGATCTCTTGATCGGTGGTGGTGATGTGGGTGCAGGCCCGCAGGCAATGGGGCTCGTCGAGGCTCCGTACCCAGATGGCCAGCTCGCCCAGGCGTTTCACCGTCGCCGCGGGAGCCTCGCCCTCCAGCTCAAAGCTCACCAGGCCGGCTGGCGGTGCCACCTCCAGCAGTGGGCGGGCCCGTGGGATGGCCTGAAGCCCTTGCCAGAGCCGTTGGCTGCTCCGTTGGATCTGCGTCAGCCGCGCCTCGGCGCTGCCCTCGGCCTCCAGCAGCAGCAGGGATTGCTCCAGCCCGGCATAGAGGGGCACGCAGGAGGTGGCCACCTCAAAGCGCCGGCTGTCGCTGTGGAAGCCGCTGCTGCCGCTGGCCTCGGAGCGGAGACTGCGCCAGCCGATCAGGGTGGGCTGGGCCTGCTCCAGGACCCGTTCGGAGAGGGCCACGGCCCCCAGACCTTCGGGGCCGCAGCACCATTTGTGGCCCGTGCAGGCGTAGATGTCGGCGGTGGCGGCGGCTTGCTCCAGGGGGATGCATCCCAGCGACTGGGCCCCATCCACCAACAGCCAGGGGTGGCGACTGTGGGCGGCCAGCTGCCGGGCCACTGCGCTGATCGGCATCAGCTGGCCCGTGTTCCAGAGCAGGTGGGAGAGCACCACCAGCCGGGTGGCGGGGGTGAGCCGCTGCTCCAGCCGCTCCAGCACCCTGGTTTCGGTGTCGGCTGGGTCGCCGCGCAGGTCGGCCACCGGCAGGGTGGCCAGCTGCAGCCCCTGGCGGCGCGCCAGTTCCCGGCAGGCGGCCACAACCCCTGGATGTTCGCAGTCACCGATCAGCAGTTCGTCACCGCTGTGCCAGGGCAGCCCCCAGAGCGGCAGCACGCAGCCGCTGGTCACGTTTTCGGTGAAGGCGAGCCGGTGTGGGGGCACGCCGAACCAGCGGGCCAGGTGCTGGCGGAGCCGGCCGGTCGTCTGCTCGATGAAGGGCCACACCGCGCCGGTGAAGGGGCCCAGCTCCTGGATCTGCTCCCAGGCGCCGGTGATGGCCTGAAGCGCCGGGGTGGGCAGGGGGCCCTGGCCCCCGTAGTTGAAATAGGTCTTGTTGGCCAGGGCGGGCAGCTGGGCCCGGAAATCAGCGGCCATCAGCGGCGCCCGTTTACCGGGATCCTGGCATTGCATTGACGGGTGGGCGAGTCATCCCCGAAGGTGATCCCTTCCCCGTGTTGGTTCACCTTGGCAATGCCCATTCCGGATCTTTCTGTGCTTCTGGCGAGCACGATCGTGCCCTTTGTTCTGAAGCTGGTGGGGGCGGTCGCTCTCTGGATTGCCGGCGGCTGGCTGATTCAGATGGCCATGCGCATTTTGCGCAAAAGTTTGCGTCATAGCGCCCTTGATGCCACGGTCGTTGCCTATCTGATCAACATCCTCGCGGCGGTGTTGCGGGTGATCCTGGTGGTGGCGAT
>JBIIQK010000018.1:0-12941 GCA_044342135.1 Cyanobium sp. | reverse complement strand
CCTCCAGCACCTGGCGCAGGGCCATCAGCTGGCTCAGCAGGGCCTCGAGCCTGTGCAGCGGCACCATGTTGGGCCCGTCGCTGAGGGCGTTGTCGGGATCGGGATGGGTCTCCATGAACAACCCATCCACGCCCACGGCCACCGCTGCTCGGGCCAGGGGCGCCACGAATTCCCGCTGGCCACCGGTGCTGGTGCCGCGTCCCCCGGGCTGCTGCACCGCGTGGGTGGCATCGAAGATCACCGGGCAGCCCAGGGCCTGCATCTGGGGGATACCGCGGTAGTCCACCACGAGGGTGTTGTAGCCAAAGCTGGAGCCCCGCTCCGTGAGCCAGAGGCGGTCGCTGGCGGGATCCAGGCCGAATTCCGCCATTTTGTTCACCACCTGGGCCATGTCCCAGGGCGCCAGGAATTGCCCTTTCTTGACGTTCACCACCTTGGTGGTGCCGGCCACGGCCCGGGCGGCGGCCTCCAGCAGGTCGGTCTGGCGGCAGAGGAAGGCGGGAATCTGCAGGACGTCCACGGCCTGGGCGGCGGCGGCGGCCTGGTGGCTTTCGTGGATGTCGGTCAGCACCGGCACCCCGAAGGTCTGGCCCACCTCCTGCAGGATCGCCAGGCCCTCTTCGGGGCCCGGCCCGCGAAAGGATTGGCCGGAGCTGCGGTTGGCCTTGTCGAAGCTCGCCTTGAACACGTAGCGGATGCCGAGGCGATCGGTGATGGCTTTCACCTGCTCGGCGACCCCGAGTACGAGATCGCGGTTTTCGATCACGCAGGGCCCGGCGATCAGGGTGAAGGGGATGGCCGTCATGGGCGCTCAGCGTCGGGGCTGGTGGTGAACCCAGCCTGCACCAGATCGTGCAGCCGCAATAGGCCCTGCAGCTGGCGGGGTTGGGCTGGATCCACCACCGGCAGCACCGAAATCGCCTGGCGGGGATTGCGCTCCATCAGCTCCAGGGCTGCGACGGCCAGGGTGTCGGGCGCCACGGTGATCGGGTTGGCGGTGGCCATGGCGCCGGCGCGCAGGGCGGCCCAGCTGTCGGGGGCATGGCGTTGCAGGGTGCGGCGCAGGTCTCCGTCGGTGATCAGCCCGGCCAGCTCGGCGGGGTTGTGGGCGGCCTGCACCCAGGCGGCGCCAAGGCTGCCCTTGCCATTGCTGCCCTCGGTGAGCCGGCCGATCACCTCCGCCAGGGGGGCCTCCGGGGAGAGGCCTTCCAGATCGCTGGCCGGCACCATCAGATCGGCCACGGTGAGGGTGAGTTGGCGGCCCAGGGAGCCGGCCGGGTGGTTGATGGCGAAGTCTTCCGGAGAGATGCCAGCCCGCTCCATCCACACCGCCGCCAGGGCATCGCCGATCGCCATCGCCACCGCCGTGCTGGCGGTGGGGGCCAGGTTCAGGGGGCAGACCTCCCGGTCCACCGCGCCGTCCAGCACCACGTCGCAGCCCAGCGCTAGGCTGGAGGCCAGGCGACCCACCAGGGCGATGCGGGCGGTGCCCCGGCGGCGCAGGTGGGGAAGGATCGCGAGCAGCTCTTCGGTTTCGCCGCTGTTGGAGAGCAGCAGGGCCACGTCGTCGGCGGCCACGATGCCCAGGTCGCCGTGCAGGGCGTCGACGGGGTTGAGAAACACCGCCGTCAGGCCGATCGAGGAGAAGGTGGCGGCGATCTTGCGGGCGACGATGCCGCTCTTGCCCACCCCGGTCACCACCAGCTTGGCCCGGCGTTGCCGGCAGCCTTCGAGCAGCTCTAAGGCAGCCTCCACCTGGGTGCTGCTGAGGCGCTGGGCGGCGGCGGCGATGGCAGCAGCCTCTTCCTCCAGGCAGCGGGTGAGGGCAGACAAGACGCTGGGATCAGCAGTAGCGCCATTCTCCCTGTCGGCTCGCTGGGGCGGACCTCAGGTGTGCACCTGGCCGATCAGGGCCGCCTGGGCGAATCCTGCTTGGCGCAGTGCGGCGAGGGCCGCGTCGCAGTGATCGGCGGGAACCGCCGCCAGCAGGGGGCCGCAGGTCTGGGGGTCGATCAGCAGGCCCCGGTGGGCGGCGTCGGCCGGGCCGTCGAGCTGGACCCGGTCCCCCAGCAGGGCCAGGGCACTGGCATTGGAGGGGGCCAGGCTGCTGGCCCAGCCCTGCTCCAGCAGGGGTAGGGCCCCGGCCAGGGCCGGGACTGTGGCTGTTGTCAGAGTGACGCGGCAGGGGTCGGGGCTGGCGGCCAGCATTTCGCCCAGGTGACCCAACAGCCCGAAGCCGGTCACGTCGGTGCAGGCCAGGCAGCCGTGGCGGGCCAGGAGCTCCACCAGGGCCGCCTGGCTCTGTTGCATCTGGACCAGGGCGGCATCGATCCAGGCGGGCTGGGCACTGCCCGCCATGGCGGCGGCAAACAGCACGCCGCTCCCGATCGGCCGGCTCAGCAGCAGGCCATCGCCGGGCCGCAACGGTCCCTTCGCCCAGGGCTTCCCCGTCCTGGTGCGGCCATTCACGCTCAGCACCAGGCTCAGGCCACCGGCTTGTCCCCGATCGCCTGGGCTGTCGCGGGCCTCCAGGGTGTGGCCCCCGATCAGCCGGGCGCCCAGGGCGTCCAACACCGACTGGATCCCGGCCAGGGTGTCGCTGAGCAGGTCGGCCTGGAGCCGCTCCGCCAGCTCGGGCAGGGTGACCACGGCCTGCACGGTCGTCACCTCGGCGCCGCAGGCCCAGAGATCGCTGCAGGCGTGCAGGGTGGTGAGCCGGGCATTCAGCCAGGCGTCGTCCACCAGCGCCGGGAACCCATCCACGCTCTGCAGCAGCAATCCATCCGGTGTTTGGCCGATCACGGCGGCGTCCTCGGCACTGCCCGGGGTGCCCCCGCCCAGGCCGTTGCGCGTTAGGGCCTCCTGCAGGGGGGTGGCGGCCAGCTTGGCGGCACAGCCCCGGCAGGCCATGGGGGTGGCCCCTCCCTGGGCCATGGCCTTGAGGTTGCTGAAGCGGGCCATGAAGCGCTGGTCGAGGTGGTGCTTCCAGCGCCAGAGCAGGGGGCTGGGCCCGAAGGCCAGGGGCCCCCAGAACGCCAGGGCCCGGGGCTGCGGCGTCCGGCCGCCGCCATCTCCGAGCAGCTGCAGGGCCCAGCGCTGGGGGTGCCAGGGCCGCAGCGGGCGCCCCCGCACCGCGGCAGTCAGGTTGTGGGCCAGGGTTGGGGCACAGCGCACGGCCCAGACGCCTGAGGCCGGCCGGGGATGGGCGGCGATCACGCCGCAGTCGCCGCTAGCGAAGAGTTCGGGATGGCCCACCACTTGCAAGTTCGTTTCGGTGAGCAGCCGCCCCCGGGCGTCGTGGGGCAGGCCGCTGGCGGCTAGCCAACGGGGGGCGCGGCTGCCGGTGCAGGCCAGAGCGGCTGGGGCACCCTCGGGGCTGTTTCTCTCGATCGGGATCCCTGCCTCCTGAAGCAGCCGTTCACCCCGTCGGTTGGCGGCCCGCGAACCCAGATGCAGGGTGGTGCCGCGCAACAGCAGCTCGGGTTGCAGGCCCCGGGCCCGCAGGGCCAGGGCCACCTCCACCGCCGCGGCCCCACCGCCCCGAATACCCAGGGATCCAGGGGAGTCCTGCTCCTGCTGGCCGCACCACTGCAGGAAGGGCTCCAGGGGCTTGACGGCCATGGCTGCATGCGCGCTGTCGACGGTGTCGGCACCCACATCGAGGCTGAGCCAGTCCCAGCGCAGGCTGGGCCGGCCCTCCAGCTGCAGCTCCCGGGCCCTGGGGTCGAGGCCCGTGATCTCCGCCTGCACGAAGGTCACCTGGGCCAGCCGGCAGAGGCGGCGCAGGTCGATGCTGCAGGCCTGGGTGCTGTACAGACCGGCCACCAGCCCCGGCACCATGCCCGAATAGAGGGCCGTGCTGTGGCGGCTCACCAGGGTGATCTGGGCGGCTGGGCGCCGATCGGCCCGGCCCCGCGCCATGGCCCACATCCGCAGCACCAGGGCATGGCTGTGGCCGCCACCGGCCAGCACCAGCCTGCCTTCAGCGGCCATAGCCGTGGGGGTTGGCCTGCTGCCAGCTCCAGCCATCGCGACACATGTCGGCCAGCCCGCGCTGGGTGCGCCAGCCCAGCCGCTCGGCGGCCAGCCGGGGATCGGCCACCGTGCTGGCGGCATCGCCGTCGCGCCGCGCCACGAGGGCGTAGGGCACCGGGCGACCGCTGGCGGCTTCAAACGCCGCTACCACGTCCAGCACGGAATGCCCCACTCCGCTGCCCAGGTTGAGGGTGAGCAGCTGGGGGGGCTCCGTCAGCAGCACATCCAGGGCGGCCCGGTGGCCGTCGGCCAGGTCCATCACATGGATGTAGTCGCGGATGCCGCTGCCATCGGGGGTGGGCCAGTCGCCGCCGTACACCTGCAGCTCAGCCCGCCGTCCCACGGCCACTTGGGCGATGAACGGGAACAGGTTGTTGGGGATGCCGCTGGGGTCTTCGCCGATGCGGCCGCTGGGGTGGGCGCCCACGGGGTTGAAGTAGCGCAGCCGGGCGATGCGCCAGCTGGGTTCACTGGTGCTCAGATCGGCCAGCAGCTGCTCCACGGCGGCCTTGCTGTGGCCGTAGGGATTGATCGGCTGGATCGGCGCCGTCTCGGGGATCGGCACGACCTCGGGATAGCCGTAGAGGGTGGCGCTGCTGCTGAACACCAGGGTGCGGCAGCCGTGGGCCTGCATGGCGGCCAGCAGCTGACGCGAGCCAGCCAGGTTCACATCCCAGTAGCGCAGCGGGTCGCGCACCGATTCCCCCACCGCCTTGAGCCCGGCGAAGTGGATCACCGCGTCGATTGGTTGCCCTTGCGGGGCGGCAGCAAAGGCGCGCTCCAGATCGGCGGCGTTGCGGATATCGCCCACCACCACCACGAGCCTGTCCCCGTCTCCGGAGCCGGCTAGCTCCACCACCCGCCGCAGGCTCTCCGGCGAACTGTTGGTGAAGTTGTCGAGCACCACCAGATGGTGGCCCGCCTCCAGCAGCACCAGGCAGGTGTGGCTGCCGATGAAGCCGGCGCCTCCCGTGATCAGCAGTTGGGCCAAGCGGGTCATCCGTGCGTCCGGAATAGTCTCTCGCTACAGGCCGGCTGCGTCCCATGGCGTCACCAACCATCCGCAGCATCTGCTGCATCGGCGCGGGCTATGTGGGCGGGCCGACGATGGCGGTGATTGCCGATCGCTGCCCCGGAATCCAGGTGACGGTGGTGGACCTCAACGCCGAGCGGATTGCGGCTTGGAACGATCCCGATCTCAACCAGTTGCCGGTCTATGAGCCGGGTCTCGATGCAGTGGTGGGCCGCGTGCGGGGCCGCAACCTGCACTTTTCTACGGCGGTGGAGGAGGTGATTGCTGGGGCGGATCTGGTGTTTATTTCGGTGAACACCCCCACCAAGACCAAGGGCCTGGGTGCGGGTCAGGCGAGTGATCTCAAGTGGGTGGAGGCCAGCGCGCGGACGGTGGCGAAGGCCGCGCGGGGCCACACGATCGTGGTGGAGAAGAGCACCCTGCCGGTGCGCACCGCGGCGGTGATCCAGGACATTCTTGCCGCTGCCGAGGGCAGCGGCCCCGCCGAGACCCTGCCGGGCAAGAGTTTTGCGGTGCTCTCCAACCCGGAGTTTCTGGCGGAGGGCACGGCGATCAGCGATCTGGAGGATCCGGATCGGGTGCTGATCGGCGGGGAGGATCCGGAGGCGATCGAAGCCCTGGCCGGGATCTACGGCCAGTGGGTGCCGGCGGAGCGGATTCTGCGCACCAACCTGTGGAGCAGTGAGCTGAGCAAGCTCACGGCCAATGCGTTTCTGGCGCAGCGGATCAGCTCGATCAACAGCATCGCCGCCTTCTGCGAGGCCACGGGCGCCGATGTGCGGGAGGTGGCCCGTGCGATCGGTGCCGACAGCCGGATTGGCCCGAAGTTTCTGCAGGCGGGCCCCGGTTTTGGGGGCAGCTGCTTCCAGAAGGACATTTTGAATCTGGTGTACCTGTGCCGCCACTACGGGCTGGAGGAGGTGGCGGCTTACTGGGAGCAGGTGGTGCTGCTCAACACCTGGCAGCAGCACCGGATTGCGCGCCTGGTGGTGAACAAGCTGTTCGGCACCGTGACGGGCAAACGGATTGGCGTGCTGGGGTTTGCGTTCAAGGCCGATACGAACGACACGCGGGAGTCGCCGGCGATCCGCATCTGCCGGGATCTACTGGAGGAGGGGGCGGTGCTGGCGATCGTGGACCCCAAGGTGAGCGAGGGGCAGATGGCGCGCGACCTGGGCCAGCCGGCCCGGGCAGCCAGTGGCGAGCAGGCGGCTGAGGGGAGCTGGCAGCGGGTGAGCGATGTGCAGCAGGCGGCTGATGGTGCCGATGCCCTGGTGCTGCTCACCGAATGGCAGGCGTTTGCGCAGGTGGATTGGGCGGCGGTCGCGGCGGTGATGCGCCAGCCGGCCTGGCTGTTTGATGCCCGGGCCAAGGCGGATGCGGCTGCAGCAAGGGCTGCGGGTCTGCAGGTGTGGACCGTGGGGGAGGGCTGAGCCATGCCCGCTTCTCTCACCCGCAACCTGGTCACCGGCGGCGCCGGCTTCGTGGGGTCGCACCTGGTGGACCGGCTGATGCAGGCCGGCGAGGAGGTGATCTGCCTCGACAACTTTTTTACGGGCCGTAAGGCGAATGTGGCCCAGTGGATCGGCCATCCGCGCTTTGAGCTGATCCGCCACGACGTCACCGAACCAATCCGGCTGGAGGTGGACCGGATCTGGCACCTGGCCTGCCCGGCCTCCCCGGTGCACTACCAGTTCAACCCGATCAAGACCGCCAAAACCAGCTTCCTGGGCACTTACAACATGCTGGGCCTGGCGCGGCGGGTGGGTGCCCGGCTGCTGCTCGCCAGTACGAGTGAGGTGTATGGCGATCCGGAGGTGCACCCCCAGCCGGAGAGCTACCGGGGGTGTGTCAACACCATTGGCCTACGCAGCTGCTACGACGAGGGCAAGCGCATCGCCGAAACGCTGTGCTTCGACTACCGGCGCATGCATGGGGTGGAGATCCGGGTGGCGCGGATCTTCAACACCTATGGGCCGCGCATGCTTCCCGACGACGGCCGGGTGGTGAGCAACTTCATCGTGCAGGCGCTTAAGGGCCAGCCGCTCACCCTCTACGGCGATGGCAGCCAGACCCGCAGTTTTTGTTATGTGGATGATCTGGTGGAGGGCCTGATCCGGTTGATGAACGGCAGCCACACCGGCCCGATCAACATCGGCAACCCCGGGGAGTTCACGATCCGCCAGCTGGCCGAGCTGGTGCGGGCGCGCATCAACCCCGACCTATCGCTCACCTGTGAACCCCTGCCGGCCGATGACCCACTGCAGCGCCAACCGGTGATTGAGCTGGCGCAACGGGAGCTGGGCTGGCAGCCCACGGTGCCCCTGGAGCAGGGGCTGGAGCCCACCATCGCGGACTTCCGGCGCCGGTTGAGCGACCCATGAGTGCAGCTGCGCCTGTCTTTGTGACTGGGGCCGCTGGCTTCATCGGGGCCGCCGTGTGCGAGCGCCTGTTGGCCCGTGGCGAGCGGGTGGTGGGGTTGGACAACTTCAATCCGTACTACGACCCCGCCCTGAAACGGGCGCGGATCGCCCGGCTGCAGGGCACGGCGGCCCGCATGGGCACCGCCTTGGAGCTGATCGAGGCCGATCTGGAGGATCGGGCGGCGGTAGAGGCTGTCTTCGCCCAGCACAAGCCCACCATCGTGATTCACCTGGCCGCCCAGGCTGGGGTGCGCTACTCGCTGGAGAACCCGGCGGCCTACATCCAGACCAACCTGGTGGGGTTCGGCCACATCCTGGAGGGCTGCCGGCACCACGGCATTCAGCATCTCGTCTACGCCTCCAGCAGCTCGGTGTATGGCGGCAACACCAACCTGCCGTTCACGGAGCACCAGCCGGTGAACCATCCGGTGAGCCTCTATGCGGCCACCAAGAAAGCCAATGAGCTGATGGCCCACACCTACAGCCACCTCTATGGGCTGCCGGCCACGGGTCTGCGCTTCTTCACTGTGTATGGCCCCTGGGGCCGGCCCGACATGGCGCCGATGCTCTTTGCCAAAGCAATCCTGGCGAGGGAGCCGATCCGGGTGTTCAACCAGGGTCGGATGCGCCGCGATTTCACCTACATCGATGACATTGCAGCTGGGGTGATCGCCTGCGCCGACAAGCCGGCCACCGGCAATCCCGCCTTCGACGCCTCGGCGCCCGATCCAGCCACCAGCTGGGCCCCCCACCGCCTGTTCAATATCGGCAACAGCGAGCCGGTGGAGCTGCTGCGCTTCATCGAATTGCTGGAGCAGGCCCTGGGCCGGCCGGCGATCCGGGATCTGCAGCCGATGCAGCCCGGTGATGTGGAGGCCACCGCCGCTGACACGGCTCTGCTAGAGGCCTGGGTGGGATTCCGGCCCGCCACGCCGATCGAGCTGGGGGTGGAGCGCTTCGCCCGCTGGTACCGCGCCAGCTACGGCTGAGCACCGGCAGGCAGACTCACCCCATCCGCTCCTTTCGCCTTGGCGTCGCTGCAGAGCCTGCGTGGCATGGTTGATCTGCTGCCTGAGCAGATCGGCCTGTGGCAGCACGTGGAGGCTACGGCCCGGGAGCAGTTCCGCCGCGCGGGCATCAGCGAGATCCGCACGCCCTTGCTGGAGGTCACCGAGCTGTTTGCCCGTGGCATCGGCGAGGCCACCGATGTGGTGGGCAAGGAGATGTACACCTTCCTCGATCGCGGCGAGCGCAGCTGCACCCTGCGGCCCGAGGGCACGGCCTCGGTCGTGCGGGCGGCGATTGAGCACGGCTTGCTGAGCCAGGGCCCCCAGCGGCTCTGGTACGGCGGGCCGATGTTCCGCTACGAGCGTCCCCAGGCGGGCCGCCAGCGTCAGTTTCATCAGATCGGTGTGGAGTTGCTGGGCTTCGCCGATGCCTGCAGCGATGCGGAGGCGATTGCGGTGGCCTGGGATCTCTTGGCGGAGCTGGGTGTGGGCGGCCTGGCCCTGGAGCTCAATTCCCTCGGCAGCAGCGAGGATCGGGCCCGCTATCGCGAGCAACTGGTGAGCTGGCTGGAGCAGCGTCGCGCCTTGCTTGATGCCGATTCCCAGGACCGCATCCACAGCAATCCCCTGCGGGTGCTCGACTCGAAGCACCCCGGCACCCAGGCCCTGCTGGCGGAGGCCCCCAGCCTGGCCTCAGCCCTCAGCGAGGAGAGCCGGGCGCGTTTCGCTGCCGTGCAGCAGGCCCTTACGGCCCTGGGGATTCCCTTCGTGCTCAACCCCCGGCTGGTGCGGGGCCTGGACTACTACAGCCATACCGCCTTTGAGATCACCAGCAGCCAGCTGGGCGCCCAGGCCACCGTGTGTGGCGGCGGCCGCTACGACGGCCTGGTGCAGCAACTGGGCGGGCCGGCAACGCCGGCGATCGGCTGGGCCCTGGGCATGGAGCGGCTGGTGCTGCTGCTCAGCCAGCGCGAGCGTCCGGCGGCAGTTGCTCCGGGGTTGGACCTCTACGTGGTGAGCCGCGGCGAGGCGGCCGCCACCCAGGCGCTGGCCCTGGCGCGCCGCTGCCGACAGGCCGGCTTGGCGGTGGAGCGCGATGCCAGTGGGGCCGCCTTTGGCAAGCAGTTCAAGCGGGCCGACCGCTCCGGTGCCCGCTGGGCAGCCGTGATCGGCGAACAGGAGGCGACGGATGGGGTGGTGGGCCTCAAGGATCTGCGGGCCGCCAGCGACCAGGTGGACCAGCGGCTCCATCCCGAGGCCTTGCTCCAGCTGCTGCAGGTGGCTCCGCCGAGGCCATGACGCCGCAGGACCTGTCCACCACAGCGAGCCACTTCAGGGTGCTGGGCCTTTGACTGCCCGTACCAATGCGTGCGGAGCTGTCTCGGCCCTGATGGGTGATCCGACCCTCGCGATCATTGCCGGTGAGGGCGCCTTGCCGAGGATGCTCTCGGAGGCTCTCACCCGGGCGGGCCGCGCCCACATTGCCTGCTACCCCCATGGACTGGAGGTGGAGGTGCCCGCTGCGGAAGAATTTTTCTTTGAGCGTTCGATCGCCTTTATCAAATCGCTGCAGCAGCGGGGCATCGACCAGATCGTGATGGTGGGCAAGTTTGTGCGGCCGCGCTCGCTCAACCTGCTGCGCTTCGAGGGTTCCACCTTGATGGCTGCTCCCCGCATCCTGGCGTCGCTGCGCAATGGCGACGATGCCTCCCTGCGGGCCCTGGCCCAGATCATTGAGGAGCACGGCCTGAAGGTGGTGGGCATCGAGGACGTGGCACCCAACCTGCTGCCGGAGCCGGGCCTCTACGCCAGCACCGTCCCCAGCGATCTGGATCGGGCCGATGTGGAGCGGGCGGCTTACATCGTGGAGGCCATCTCTCAGGTGGACGTGGGCCAGGGGGCGGTGGTGGCCAAGGGGTTGTGCCTGGCCACCGAAGCCCTGCCTGGCACGGACGCCATGCTCGAGTGGGTGGCGGCCACCCGCACCGATCGGCCAGAGACGGGCCGCTCCGGCGTGCTTTACAAGGCTCCCAAGCTCAACCAGGACCGGCGCATGGACCTGCCCGGCATTGGCCCCACCACCGTGGCCAAGGCTGCGGCCGCAGGCCTGGCCGGCATCGCCTGGGAAGCCCGCAGCGCCCTGTTGCTCGATGCCGAGCAAACGATGGCGGATGCCGAGCGCCTAGGGCTGTTTTTGTGGTCGCGGGAGCCGAATGTGGACTGAACCGGCATGCGGTTCGGCCTCGATGCGAATCATCCTCCGGCTTGCTCCAGCACGCCTTTGCTGCTCGGCACAGCTCCGGCGCGGCGGGGATCCACTTCCACAGCCAGGCGCAGCGCCCGCGCAAAGGCCTTGAAGCAGGCCTCCACGATGTGGTGGGAGTTCACCCCCTCCAGCTGGCGGATGTGCAGGGTGAGGCCACTGTTGTTGGCCACCGCCACGAAGAATTCCTTCACCAGCTCCGTGTCGTAGCTGCCGATCTTCTGGGCCGGAATCTGCAGCCCGTAGCTGAGGTGGGGCCGGCCGGAGCAGTCGAGGACCACCTGCACCAGGGCCTCATCCAGTGGCGCCACGAAGTGGCCGAAACGGTGGATGCCGCGCCGGTCGCCCAGGGCCTGGGCCAGGGCCTGGCCCACGGCGATGCCCACGTCTTCGTTGGTGTGGTGGTCGTCGATGTGGGTGTCGCCCTTGGCCCGGATCTCCAGGTCGATCAGGCCGTGGCTGGCCAGCTGGTGGAGCATGTGGTCGAGGAACGGCACACCGGTGTTCACCGTGCAGCGGCCGCTGCCATCGAGCCCCAGGGTCACGTGCACATCGGTCTCGCCGGTGACGCGGTGGATGGTGCCAACTCGCTCAAGGCCTGGGGGCATGGGTGCTGGGAGCGCGTTCGGCGCCGATGCGGGCTGGACCGATCATGCCGAAACCTCCTGCCCTTCGCTCAGGTCCACACCGTGGCGGAGCTGGGTTGGGGCTGCTGGGCCAGGGGATGGGTCGGCCCCAGCAGGTCTCGGCTGATCGCAGCGCAGATGTGATGCTGGGGCAGGCCCAGCAGTGGATCTGCAAGGGGCTGGTCCAGGTAGGCCGCCAGGCGTTCCGCGGTGATGTATCCCGCCATCAGGGCAAAGCCCACGGCGTTGCCGAGGGCCGGGGTGAGCGGCGCGGCCTCGAGCCGCAGAAACATCAGCCAGGCAAACAGCCACACCACAATGCGGCTGAACAAGGTCACCGCTGCTGGGACGGGCTGGTTCTGAATCCGCTCCAATCCACCGATGGCATTGCCGCCATCGCGCAGCAGTTCGGTGAGCAGGCCGCGCCCCGTGGGTTCCAGCATCCCCGCCTGGTAAGTCAGCGCGATGGCCCTGGCCTGGCCATCCAGCAACCCCTGACTGTTGCTCTCTCCTGGAAAGCGCTGGCGCAGGCGTTCGAGCTGCCGGGCCAATTCCGCTGGGCATGGGGTGGCGGGCCGCAATTCGGACGCCAGGGTCCACACCAACAGCACCTGCCGCTCCAGCATCGGCTGCAATGGCTCGACCGCCAGGGCCAGAAGACCACCCTTCCAGGCCCGGCAGGCGTTGCGCAAGTGGCCCCAGAGGGTCCGGGCCTCCCACCAGCGGGCATAGGCCTGGGTGGAGCGAAAGCCGATCAGCACCGAGGCCACGATGCCCAGCAGGGGCAGCACCAGGTCGGGGGTGAGTTTCTCGCTGAGGGTTGGGCCCAGGGGCACCGTCAGCGCAGCGATGAGCAAGGCCACGGCCAGATCGGGCCAGAGCCGGCCCGATAGAGCCGCCAGCAGGCGCAACGCTCCCAGCCGACCGGAGGCACGCAGCATCCGCTCACATCCCCGTGATGCAGTAGCCGGCGTCCACGTAGATCACCTGGCCGGTGATGCCGGAGGCCAGGGGGCTGGCCAGGAAGGCGGCGGTGCTGCCCACCTCCTCCTGGGTCACGGTGCGCTGCAGGGGGGCCTTCGCCTCCACGTTGTGGATCATGTCGAGGATGCCGCCGATGGCGCTGCTGGCCAGGGTGCGGATCGGACCGGCGCTGATGGCGTTGACGCGCACCTGCTTCTCCGGGCCCAGCTCGGCGGCCAGGTAGCGCACCGAGGCTTCCAGGGCCGCCTTGGCCACGCCCATCACGTTGTAGTTGGGGATGGCCCGCTCGGCCCCCAGATAGCTGAGGGTGATCACGCTGCCCCCTTCGTTGAACAGGGGTTTGGCCCAGCGGCAGAGGGGCGCCAGGGAGTAGGCGCTCACCTCCAGGGCCCGGGCGAAGCCCTCGGGGCTGATGGCGGAGTAATCGCCGATCAGTTCGTCCTTGCCGGCGAAGGCCAGGCAGTGCACCAGCACGTCGATCGACCCCCACTGCTCCTTGACCCGCGCAAACACGGCCTCGATCTGGGCCGGGTCCTGCACGTTGAGGGGTTCAAACAGGCTGGGGGCCAG
>JBIIQK010000201.1:0-3760 GCA_044342135.1 Cyanobium sp. | reverse complement strand
GCCACCGCCGAGGTGTCGGAGCCGCCGCGGCCCAGGGTGGTGATCTCCGGGGTGCCGCCGACGCCGCTGCTGGTGCCCTGGAAGCCCGCCACCACCACCACCTGGCCTTCGGCCAGCAAGCGCTGCAGCCGTTCGGTGCGGATCTCGAGGATGCGGGCACGGCCGTGGGCCGACTCGGTGACGATGCCGGCCTGGGTGCCGGTCATCGACACCGCCGGCACGCCCTCGGCATGGAGTGCCATCGAGAGCAGGGCGATGGACACCTGCTCGCCGGTGGCCAGCAGCATGTCCATCTCCCGCTGGGGCGGGTTGGCGCTGATGGCCCGGGCCAGGCCGGTGAGCTGGTCGGTGGTGTGGCCCATCGCCGACACCACGATCACCAGCTCATGGCCCTCTTCGCGGCAGTGGGCGATGCGGCGGGCCACCGCCTGGATGCGCTCCACATCGGCCACCGAAGTGCCACCAAATTTCTGAACCAGCAGGGCCATGGCGGGGGCGGCGGTGGTGGGCGTCTGGGAAGGAAGGATTGATTATCCGTCTTGGTCTGTGGCTGTTTTGGTCTGTAGCTGTCCTGGTCTCGGGCTGGCTGTGGGGGTTGGGCTTAGGCGCTGAGTAGGAAGCCGTCGCGGAAGGCGTCGCCGGCTTCGGTGCCGCGTTTGAGGGCGGCTTCGACATCGAGCAGCTGGCTGAGCAGGCGCAGGAAGACGGCGGGCTGACGGCCGCGGATCTGCTTGCGCATCACGTAGATGCGTTTGGGGTTGCCGATGCCAGCTGCCTTGGCGATCACGGCCACGTCCTGCTCGCCGGCGCGCTCCAGCAGGGTGACCCAGAGCCAGCCGCGGATCTGGCTGCTGAGGGCGGCCACGATGCGCAGGGCCGGTTCGTTGGCCTCCAGCAGGGCGTCGAGTCGGGCGATGGCTTCGGCCGGCTGGCCCGCCAGCAGGGCATCGCCCACGGCCAGGGCGTTGGTGCTCTGGCCGCCCACCAGGGCCTGAACGGCCTCACCGCTGATGGGCGCACCAGGCGCCCTATAGAGGCTCAGTTTTTCGAGCTCGCTGGCCAGGCGGGCGCTGTCGCTACCAATGGCGTCGGCCAGGGCTTCGGCGGCGGCCGGCTCGAGCGTCAGCCCCAGCTCCCGGGCCGTGCGGCTCACCAGCTCCACCTGGCCAGCGCCGTCCCAGATGGCCGGCAGGGCAAAGCTCTGCTCATGGGCCTGGCCCGCCTTCACCAGCTTCTGCAGGGCCTTGGTGGTGCGCAGCCGGGCGTCGGGTTTGCCGGAGCTCACGAGCAGCAGGTGGCAGCCGTCGGCCACCTGGCCCAGGGCCGCCTCAAAGCCCTCGGCCAGCTCGGCGGGGCACTGGCTGCAGAACGGGCTGCGCTGCACCACCACCACCCGGGCGCCGGCGCCAAAGGGGGGCGTGCGGGATTCCTCCAGGGCCTGGGCCGCCTGGGCGCTGTCGTTGCCATCGAGGCGGCTCAGGTTGAGGCTGGCCCAGCTGGGATCGAGCTGCTCCTGCACCAGCGCCTCGACGGCGCGGTTGCGGGCCGCCTCGTCGTCGCCCCAGAACAGGTGGATCGGCATCGGCTGGGGGCTGGGGACTTGCTGCCGGGGGCGCTCAGAAGCGCAGGGCGCTGAGCACGGGGTGTTGGCCAGTTTGGGCCAGGGCGGGATGGTCGGTGACCAGCACCGCGGCATCGGCCTGGATGGCGGTGGCCAGCTCGATGGCGGTGCTGTCATCGAGCTGGGGTTCCTGGCGCCGCAGGCGCACGGCCGCCGCGGCGATGGCGGCATCGGCGGGCACCAGCTGCCAATGGTGGGGGTTGTGGAAGGCCTGGGTGTAGCGCTGGGCGAGGGCTTCGTCTCCTTGGGCCAGGGGCCCTTCCAGCACCCGCATCAGGCTGACGCTGCTCACCACCCCGATCCAGTAGCCCGCGGCAATCCCCTGCAGCAGGGGCTCGAGGTGCTTGCCGGCCCCCTTGGCGTCCGCCAGAAACGCCACCAGGGCCGTGCCGTCCAGGGCGATCCGCGAGCCCTGGGCGAGCAGCCGCGGATTGAAGGCCCGTGGGCGTTGGTCCGGAGCCAGGGGGCTGAGATTGTGCACGGGCTGCACAAAGGCCGGTGGTGGCGGTGCCGGCCGGGCGGGGTGGCGCTGGTTGGGGTCCCAGCAGCCGCGGCCACTGCCCTGCAGGGCCATCAGGCTCTGCACCTGCTGCTGGCGCCGGCGGGGATCGCTGGGTGCCTGGCCCACCAGGGGCACCAGCACGGCCATGGGGGTGCGATGGCGCTGGATGACGATGCGCTCGCCGGCGGCGGCCCGCTCCAGCAGCTCGGGAAGTCGGCGCCGGGCTTCCTGCACGCCCAGGCTGGTGTCGGGGGTGTTCGTGGGAGTCACGGCGCCGCCGGGTGTGTGCCTAATTCTGTACAGCCTGTACAGAATTCAGGAGAGCTCGCGCGGACAGGACAACCTGGGCTGAGTTCGCCGTTGCTGTCTATGTCCGCACCAGGCGAGCAGGGCTTCGATCACCCGATTTTTTGCGAGAGCCTGCGCTTGATTCGGGAGCTGCCGGGGGTCAGCGCGGCCCTGGCTCCGCTGACGCCCCTGCAGCAGGACGTGCTTCTGCGCCTGATCCACAGCAGCGGTGATCCGGGCCTGGCGTCCGATCTGGGCTGGTCGCCGGGGGCCTGTGAGCAGGGGCTGGCGGCCCTGGCGGCCGGGGCGCCGATCCTCACGGACACGGCCATGGCGGCCGCGGCGGTGGCGCCGATGGCGGGGCGCACCTTCGCCAATCCGGTGCGCAGCGTGTTGGATTGGGCCCCCGCCAAAGCATCGGCGGGCTCCACGCGCACGGCGGCTGGCATGGCGGCGGCCCTGGCCGATCCGAGGCCGGCCGCGGTGGTGTTGATCGGCAGCGCCCCCACGGCCCTGGAGGTGCTGCTCGAGCTGGTGGCAGCGGGACGCGTGCCGGAGCCCGCGCTGGTGATCGGCATGCCGGTGGGGTTTGTGGGGGTGGCGGAGAGCAAGCGCCACCTGGCTGCGAGTGGCCTGGCCCACATCCGGCTCGAGGGTTCCAAGGGCGGAGCCGGACTGGTGGCCGCGGCCTGCAACGCCCTGCTGCGGGCGGGCTGGCTTCAGGCGGCGAGCGCGCCGTCCCCCTGATCCACGCGCACGACGCTGTTGGCTTCGATGCGGCCGAGCACCTGGCGGGCGCGCAGCACCACCGCCGCCGGCACGCCGGCCAGGCGGGCGGCCTCGATGCCGTAGCTGCGGCTGGCGCCGCCGGGGGCCACCTGGTGCAGAAACAGCAGGGCGTCGCCGGTTTCCTGCACCAGCACCTGGGCGTTGGCCACGTTGGGCAGCAGCTCGGCCAGGGCGTTGAGCTCGTGGTAGTGGGTGGCGAAGATGCTCCGGGCGCCAAGGCCGCCGCGCTCGGGAGGGGTGGCCAGGTGCTCGGCCACGGCCCAGGCGATCGAGAGGCCGTCGAAGGTGGCGGTGCCGCGGCCGATCTCATCGAGCAGCACAAGCGAACGGGGCGTGGCGTGGTGAAGGATGTTGGCTGTTTCGGCCATCTCCACCATGAAGGTGGACTGGCCACTGGCCAGGTCGTCGCCGGCGCCGACGCGGGTGAAGATGCGGTCGGCGATGCCGAGGCGGGCCGAGCGGGCCGGGATCCAGCTGCCCATCTGGGCCATCAGCTGCAGCAGGCCGGTCTGGCGCAGGTAACAGCTCTTGCCGCTGGCGTTGGGGCCGGTGAGGATGAT
>JBIIQK010000017.1:0-12970 GCA_044342135.1 Cyanobium sp. | reverse complement strand
CGAGGCGGCCGGCCGCGATGGGGATCCCCGTCGCTTTGCCCTGCCCAAGGGTCGGGTGTCGCGGCCCGAGGGGGGCTTCTACCCCTACGACTTCAGCTTCAGCGGCCTCAAGACGGCGATGTTGCGCCAGGTGCGGGCACTGGAGGCGGAACGGGATGGGGGGCCGGACACCCCTGGTGAGCTCCCCCCCCTGCCGCTGGCCGATCTGGCGGCGAGCTTCGAGCAGGTGGTGGCGGAGGTGCTGGTGGAGCGCAGTTGTCGCTGCGCCAGGGAGCAGGGGCTGGGCACCCTGGTGCTGGTGGGTGGTGTGGCCGCCAATCGGCGGCTGCGAGCCCTGCTGGAGGCACGCTGCCAGAGGGATGGCCTGGCCTGGCGCGTGGCGCCGCTCGCCTACTGCACCGACAACGCGGCCATGATCGGGGTGGCGGCGGCCCAGCGCCTAGCGGCCGGCCAGCACAGCTCCCTGGAGCTGGCGGTGGCGGCCCGGTTGCCCCTGGAGCAGGCCGATCGGCTGTATGAACCGCAAGCTTGCTTTTAATGCCCGTAGGCTGGTGCTCCTGCGGGATCGGTGCGGCGCCATGACCCCCCTCAACGGTGAGCGCGAATCCCGTCAGGATCAGGAGTGTTCGACCCTCGAGCGGGAACCCAGCACCCTCCTGGATGCCAGCACCGAGTTGGTCACGGGTACCGAGCTGAACGCCTGGCGCCGGGGCTTCACCCCCCAGGCCGAGATCTGGAATGGCCGGCTGGCCATGCTCGGCCTGTCGGTGGGTCTGTCGGTGCTGCTGGTGGCCCGGCTGGCGAGCCACTGAACTCCAGCCGGACCGGTTGCCTTCCGCGGCTCAGGTGCGCCCCCGCAGGGCCTGGGCCAGTTCGTTCGGCTTGAGGCTCTGGGCCAGGGCGTCTTCCGGGGTGACCCGGTTCTCCTCTACCAGGTGCTGCAGGGCCTGGTTGGAGGTCTGCATGCCGTCGAAGGCGCTGCGCTTCATGATCTCCTCGATCTCGTCGAGTTCGCCGCGCTGGATGTAGTCCTTGCAGGCGTCGGTGTTGATCAGGATGTCGTGGTAGGCGGCCCGCTTGCCGTCGGTGGTTTTCAGCAGGCCCTGGGCAATCACACCCAGCAGCGATTCCGACACGGCCCGCCGCACGCTGTCCTGCTCGCTGGGCGGGTACATGCCCAGCACCCGTTCCACCGTCTTGACGGCGGAGTTGGTGTGCAGGGTGCCGAACACCAGGTGGCCGGTCTGGGAGGCCTCAATGGCGGTGGCCAGGGTTTCCTGGTCGCGGATCTCCCCGATCAGGATCACGTCGGGGTCTTCCCGCAGGGCCGCCCGCAGGGCGTTGTGGAACACCTTGGTGTGCTGGCCCACCTCCCGGTGGCGGATCAGGGACTGCCGGCTCTCATGCACGAATTCCACCGGATCCTCGATCGTGAGGATGTGGCGGCACATGTTGCGGTTGATCCAGTCGATCATCGCGGCGAGCGTGGTGCTCTTGCCGGAGCCGGTGGGCCCGGTGATCAGGACCATGCCCTTGGGTCGGGCGCAGAGCTCCTTGAGCACCGGCGGCAGATTGAGGTCTTCCAGGGTGGCGATTTTCTGGGGGATCAGCCGCAGCACCATCGCCGGCCCCCGCAGGGAATCCATCAGGTTGATCCGCACCCGCACGAAGGGGAAGGCGTGGGAGCCGTCGTATTCCTTGTCGCGCTGGAAGGCGTCGATTTCGGCGGGGCTGAGCATCTCCCGCATCCAGCCGTTGAAGGTGGCCGCATCGGTCACGGGCCAGCCGGTGCCCGCCATCTCGCCCCGGGCCCGGTAGCGGGGCTCCTCCCCCACCCCCAGGTGGACGTCGGAATAGCCCTTCTCGTTGGCGATGCGCACGATGCCCTCGAGGCTGTCGGGCTGACTGCCGTTGTCGAGGGTGAGGCCCCCACCGCTGCTCGGGGTTACGGGGGCGGCTGCCGGCGCGGCCGGTGCAGCGGCCGGAGCTTCAGGGGGTGCGGCCGGCGGGAAGGGAGAGGGGGGAAAGGGGGAGGGGGGGAAGGGCGAGGTCGTCATCGGCGGCCACCGGAATGGCCCCAGCTTCACCGCTGCGCACGTTCCTGTCAGCCCCGCCATCAGCGCCGGGCAACGTTCGTAGGATCCGCCTGTCTGCAGCGCCCCGGTGTCCAAGCCCCTTGTCACGATCGTGCTGGGCACCCGTCCGGAGGCCATCAAGCTGGCGCCGGTGATCCGGGCGTTCCAGCAGGCCGAGGATTTCCGCACCCGGGTGGTGCTCACCGGCCAGCACCGGGAGATGGTGAGCCAGGTGATGGGCCTGTTCGGCCTGGCGGCTGACCACGATCTGGCCCTGATGGCCCCCAAGCAGACCCTCACCCACATCACCTGCGGGGCCCTGCAGGGCCTGAAGCAGGAGTTCACGGCCCACCGGCCCGATCTCGTGCTGGTGCAGGGCGACACCACCACGGCCTTCGCGTCCGCCCTGGCGGCTTTCTACGAGCAGATCCCGGTAGGCCATGTGGAGGCGGGGCTGCGCACCGACAACCTGCTCGATCCTTTCCCGGAGGAGGCCAACCGGCGCTTGATTTCCCAGCTGGCCCAGCTGCACTTCGCCCCCACGCCGCTGTCGGCCGCCAACTGCCGGGCGTCGGGGGTGGTGGGCACGGTGCTCACCACTGGCAACACGGTGATCGATGCCCTGCTGCTGATGGCGGAACAGGCGCCGCCCTACGTGCTGCCCGGCCTGGATTTTGAGGCCCAACGGGTGATTCTGGCCACGGTGCACCGCCGCGAGAACTGGGGCGATCGGCTGCAGGACATCGGCCGCGGCTTCCGGGAGCTGCTCGACCGCTATCCCGACACGGCCCTGCTGCTGCCCCTGCACCGCAATCCCACCGTGCGGGAGCCGCTGCAGGCCCTGCTCGGCGACCACCCCCGTGCCTTCCTGGTGGAACCCCTCGACTACGACCAGCTGGTGGCCGCGATGCGCGGCGCCACCCTGGTGTTGAGCGATTCGGGCGGCCTGCAGGAGGAGGCCCCATCCCTGGGCAAGCCGGTGTTGGTGCTGCGCCGCACCACCGAGCGCCCAGAGGCGGTGGAGGCGGGCACCGCGCGGCTGATCGGCACCGACAGCGCCGACATCGTGGCGGAGGCCGGTCGCCTGCTCGATGATCCGGCCGCCTATGAGGCCATGGCCCGGGCCCACAACCCCTTTGGCGATGGCCAGGCGTCCGGCCGAATTGTGGAGGCCGCCCGCGCCTTTCTGGCGGCCTAACTGGCCCGCTTCGGCCCCACCTATTTGCGCTTCTTGGCCCAGGGCGGCAGGTCGATGAACACCCGGGTGCCGCTCTTGAGGCCCGAGAGGATCTGGGTGTCCTTGCCGCTGCTGATGCCGAGTTCCACCGGCTGGAAGGTCGGCTCGTTCTTCTTGCCCACCAGCAGCACTCCCGGCCGCCCCGCTTCGGTGACGATCGCCACGGTGGGCACCAGGGTGTCGGCCTGCACCTGGCCCGTTTGGAAGCCCACATCGGCGGTCATGCCGATGCGCAGCTGGGGGGTGTCGCCGATCAGGCGCAGCACCACATCGAAGGAGGTGACGTTGTTGAGCTTCACCGCCCGGGGGGTGATCCGTTTGACCCGCGCCTCGAAGCGCTGGTCGGGGAAGGCATCCACCCGCACCGTGGCGCTCTGGCCAAGGCGGACCCGGCCGATGTCGCTCTCGGGCACCTTGGCCACCACCTCCAGACCCTGGGCCAACTCCACGATCGAGGAGCTGGTGGCTCCCGCGGTGGCGGAGGCGGTGGTGGTGGGGGTCACGAAGGAGCCCGGATCGGCGTAGCGCTGGCTGATCACGCCGTCGAAGGGGGCGCGCACCACCAGCTCGGCCTGCTCCACCTGCCGCGCCTCCAGTCGCATCTTGGCCGCCTGGACAGCGGCCTGGTCCACCAGGAAGGTGCTGCGCACGGTGTTGTAGTCGCTCAGGCTGATGGCGTTCTGGCGGTAGAGACGCTGGTTGCGCTCCATCTCGCTGCGGCTGCGGGCCAGCTGGGCCTGGGCGGAGGTGAGTTGGGCCTGGAGCTCGGCGAGCCGGTCATCGAGGTCGCCGCGATCCATACGGGCCAGGGCCTGGCCGCGGCGCACTGGGTCGCCCTCTTCCACGTAGAGATCTTCGATCACCCCCTGGCGCTTGGGACTGACATTCACCCGCTTTTCGGCCTCAAGCTCGCCGCTGGCACTCACCACGCCCGGCAGGTCCCCGGACACCGCCACAACGGTGTAGGGGGTGAGATCGGCCCGGCCCCCACTGCGCTGGCGTTGGACCAGGCCGAGGCCGGCCACGAGCACCAGGCCAGCGGCCGCAGCGGCCCACAGCCGCCGGCGTCGCCAGGGCCGGCGGGGGCCCGGGCGGGAGCTGGTGGAGGGGCCTGGAACCACGGATTGGCTGGGCACCGCCGTTGGGGGGGTGAGGGTGGGAATCGGCCTGAAGGGCAGAGACCCCTAGTTTCGCTGGTGGGTGGTTCCACCTGCGGCCCGTAGATTCCAGCCATGCTCAAAGCCGGAATCGTCGGACTGCCCAACGTCGGCAAGTCGACCCTGTTCAACGCCCTGGTGGCCAATGCCCAGGCCGAAGCCGCCAACTACCCGTTCTGCACGATCGAACCCAACTCGGGCATCGTGTCGGTACCGGATCCTCGCCTGCAGCAGCTCTCGGATCTGAGTGGCAGCAAGGAGATCATCCCCACCAAGGTGGAGTTTGTGGATATCGCCGGCCTGGTGAAGGGGGCCAGCCAGGGCGAGGGCCTGGGCAACAAGTTTCTGGCCAACATCCGCGAAGTGGACGCCATCGTGCACGTGGTGCGCTGCTTCGAGAACGACGACGTGATCCACGTCAGTGGCTCGGTGGGCCCGGCCCGCGACGCCGAGGTGATCAACCTGGAGCTGGGCCTGGCCGATCTCTCCCAGGTGGAGAAGCGCCGCGAGCGGCTCAAGAAGCAGGTGCGCACCAGCAAGGAGGCCCAGGCCGAAGACGCGGCCCTGGAGCGCATCCAGGCGGTGTTGGAGCAGGGCGGCGCAGCCCGCAGTGTGGTGCTCAGCGATGAGGAGGCGTTGATGGTGAAGCCCCTGGGGCTGCTCACCGCCAAGCCGATCATCTACGCCACCAACGTGAGCGAAGACGATCTGGCCAGCGGCAATGCCTATTGCGAGGAAGTCGCGGCCCTGGCCGAGAAGGAGGGTGCCGGCACCGTGCGCATCTCGGCCCAGGTGGAGGCCGAGCTGATCGAATTGCCCGAGGAGGACCGGGCCGAATTCTTGGCTGGCCTGGGGGTGGAGGAGGGCGGCCTGCAGAGCCTGATCCGGGCCACCTATGCCCTGTTGGGCCTGCGCACCTACTTCACCACCGGCGAGAAGGAAACCCGCGCCTGGACGATCAAGGCCGGCATGACCGCCCCCCAGGCCGCCGGGGTGATCCACACCGATTTCGAGCGGGGCTTCATCCGTGCCCAGACGATCGGCACCGCCCAGCTCCTGGAAGCCGGTTCCCTGGCGGAGGCTCGCACCAAGGGCTGGCTAAGGGCCGAGGGCAAGGAGTACGTGGTGGCCGAAGGGGATGTGATGGAGTTCCTGTTCAACGTGTGAGGAGCTCCACGGGTTGCATCAGAATGCCCGCACTGCTCCGTTCTGTGATGACCTCCCCCCACCCCCACGATTTCGAGGTGCAGAAGGAGCTGCATCAGAAAATCCGCAACGACCCCGACTACGACGATTGGGAATACGGCACCGAGCCCCTGCCCCATGAGGCCTGGGTGGCTAAGCAGGCCGCTCAGGATGCAGCCCCATCGGAGCCCCCGGCCTCGGCTTGAGCCGTTTCACCAGGTTGAGCCCCGCCAGGCACAGCAGGGTCATCACGATCCAGAACCCGCCGGCGTGGCGCTGGGCGTCGAGGGCCAGGCCCGCCAGCAGCGGCCCCCCCAGGGCGCTCAGGGCAAAGCACTGGGAGAACAGGGCCATGGCCAGGCCCTGATGCTCCCGCGGGCTCAGTTCGATCACCGCTTCCGTGGCGATCGGCAGGAAGGCGGCCTCCCCCAGGGCCAGGGGCAGCTGGGCCAGCAGCACCAGCCAGAGCCCCTGGGGGGTGAGGGCCGAGAAGGCCAGCAGCACGGTGCCGGCGGCAAAGCAGGCCAGGGCCAGCCCGAGCCCGTGGGCCACGGGTCGGCGGGCGAGGGCCTGCCCCACCGGCCACTGGATCAACACCAGCAGCCCCAGCTGCAGACCGATCAGCAGCGCCCCCAGGCTTTCCGGCATGGCGGCCCGTTCCAGGCCACCGCGCACCAGATCCAGCGGCAGGGCGCTCTGCATCAGCGCCGGCAGCGACGTGGCCAACAGGCTGATGGCCAGCACCGGCAGCAGCGCTGGCAGCCAGTCGCCCCAGGGGGCCTTGACCGCCGTCCCGTCGCCGTGGCGCTGGGGCCGCAGCAGGGGCCGGCGCAGGAGCAGGGTCGCCACTGCGAGGGCGCAGCCGATATCAATCAAATAGATGCCTCGGAGGTGTCCGGCTGCCGCCAGCAGGGCCCCCAGCAGGGCCCCGGTGGCGATGCCCGCCGCGTCGGCGCTGCGGGCCAGGGCGTACCCCCGGGCCGAGGGGATCGGCTTGGGGCCGCTGTCACTGCCCAACGGCACGGCCAGCTCCACCGCCGGCCAGTACAGCCCGGCGGCAATCCCCAGCAGCAGTTGGCCCTGCACATAGCCCCCAAAGCTGGCCGTGCCCACCAGCCGCAGGTCGCCCAGCACGGCGGCCACGGACGCCAGCAGCACCGGGATCGAGCAGGCCAGGCCCCGATCCAGCAGGGCCCCGCTGGCAAAGCGTCCCAACGTTCCTGCCAGGGCGGCCAGGGCCAGTCCCTGGGTGACCGCCTGGGCGCTGAACGCCTCCTGGTGGAACACGATCGGCGTGAGATAGAGCACCCCACCGGCGCCGATCGAGGCCACCAGCCGCACCAGGGCCACCTGGCGCAGGGCTGCCGGAAATTGGGCCAACCAGCCCGGTGCCGCAGGCCCGTCAGGTGGGGAGGGGATCAAGCCGGGCGGAGCGCAGTTGGCATGCAGTCTGCTGCTCGGGTCGCCAGACGCGGGAGAATGGGAAGGTAATGGCCTCGGTTCCGCTCCTGCCCCAGCCCAGCCCTCCCCTGCGGCGCTGCCGAGGCGCTTGGCCGCTGGTGCTGGCCGCGGCGGGCGTGCTGGCCCCCCTGCTGGCGCCAGCGCCGGCCCGGGCCGCGGAGGAATTGCGGCTGCAACTCGACGGCCTGGAGTTGCCCATCGATCTGGTGGAGCTGGAGGCCTGGGCCCGCCAGAGCGACCGGAATGGCCCGAGCCCGGCGGCACCCCAGGACCTGGCGGTGTGGCTGAACCTGTTGGAGCCCGACAGTCGCCGCGATCTGGCCCGGCTGCTGCAGGCGCCCCTGCTGCGCGATCGCAGCTTCGGGGTGCAGTTGCTCAACAGTTGGACCGGGGAGCAGATGCTCCGGGAAGCCGGCACCCTGCTCACCATCACCGCTCCCCCAGGCGAGGGCGCGGGCCGCAGCACGGCGCCGCTGCTGCTCAGCAGCCTGCGCCAGCTCCTCCAGCGCCAGAGCACGGTCTCCACCCTGGAGCTGCTGCGGTCCCTGCCGACGCCGAGCGTCACCCTGCGCATCGATGGGGTGTTTGCGTTGGCCAGCCAGTGGCGCCACCAGTTGCAGCGCCAGAACGGCGCCCTGACCCAGTTGCGCCAGTTGTCCCTGCCGACACGCAGCTCCAGGCCGCTCTCCTTCAGTGCATCCGAGCACCTGCTGCCGGGCCATCCGCCCCAGCGGCTCCAGCTGGCCGTGGCCCATCGGGCCACCCCCCTGCCGCTGGAGCTCTGGCCCAGCCAGCAGGCGCGCCGAGGGCCCTGGGTGCTGCTGATGCCTGGCCTGGGCGGCAGCCCCGACCAGCTGAGCTGGCTGGCGGCGGCCCTGGCCGATCGCGGCTGGCCCGTGTTGGTGGTGGAACATCCCGGCAGTGACCAGCAGGCGATCCAGGCGTCCCTGCTCGGTGATGCGCCGCCACCCGGGGCCGAAACCCTGCCCCAGCGCCTGGCCGATCTGCAGGCCGTGCTCGAGGCCCAGCGGGAGGGGCAGTTGCCGCCCCTCGGTCCGGCACCGGCGGGGGAGCAGGGGGTGGTGCTGATGGGCCACTCCCTCGGAGGCCTGGCGGCCCTGATGGGCGCTGGCCTGGTGCCGGAGCGGGGCCTGGGCCGCCGCTGTGAGCTCGCCCTGGCCTCGTTGCCCCTCACCAACCTGTCGCGGCTGCTCCAGTGCCAGTTGCCCCGGGTCACCGGCGATGGGGCGCCCAGCCAGGGACCCCTGCCCCATGGGGGGGGGCTGCAGGGGGTAGTGGCCTTCAACGGTTTTGGCAGCCTGCTGTGGCCTTACCGAGGCCTGGAAGACCTCAACCTGCCGGTGTTGCTGGTGGGGGGTGGCCTGGATCTGGTGACCCCGCCGGAGCAGGAGCAGCTGGCGGTGTTTGCCCGGGCCCGGCACCCCCGCAGCCGGCTGGTGCTGGTGGAGGGGGCCAGCCATTTCTCGCCCGTGCGGATCGAGAACCGCGGCGAGGCCCTGTTCCGCCTCGGCGAAGACCTGGTGGGCATCGAGCCGCTCAAGGTGCAGGCCCTGCTGCTCAGCCTCACCAGTGAATTCCTCCAGGGCCTGGAGCACCCCCTGCTGCTTTCGCCCCAGCGGCGCGACCAGGACGGTGTGCGCGCCTACGTGCTCGATCCCGCCCAGGCCCGTCGCTGGCGGCGGTTGCTTCCGGCCCCTTGAGGACCTTTAGAAGTTGATCCGCGGGTCGAGCACGGCCACCACCAGATCCACCACCACCGTGACCAGTACCACCAGGCCGGCCACCACCACCACAATCCCCTGCACCAGCGGATAGTCGCGCTGGCCGATCGCCTCCTGCAGCCGGAAGGCGATGCCCGGCCAGGAGTAGGTGACCTCGATCAGCAGGGCGCCGCCGATCAGGGACGCCACCGTGATGCCCGTGATCGTGAGCACCGGCAGTAGGGCGTTGGGCAGGGCATGGCGCAGCACCACCCGGGCCTCGCCCAGGCCGCGGCTGCGGGCCGCTTCCACGTAGTCGGAGCCGAGGGCGCGGCGCAGGTTGAGCCGCAGGGCATTGGCGAAGATGCCGCTCAAGAGGAGGCCCAGGGTGGCCGCCGGCAGCACCAGGTGGCGCACGCTGCCGGTCAGCTGCTGCCACTGGCCGGTGGCCAGGCCGCTGCGCAGGCTGTCGAGCAAATAGAACCCCGTGCCCTCGGGTGGCAGCAACGTGGGCGGGAAGCGGCCCCCCACTGGCAGCCAGCCCAGCCACACCGCAAACACCAGCTGCACCACCATCGCCGCCCAGAAGGGCGGCAGGGCATAGGTGCCGATGCCATAGAGGCGGCCGGCCAGGTCGAGCTTGCCCTCGGGCCGGGCAATGCCGGAGAAGCCCACCGCCAGGCCCACCAGCGCCGCCAGCAGAAGGGCCACCACCCCCAGCTCCAGGGATGCCGGCAGGCTCTGGCGGATCACCGCCGTGACGGGTTCCTGGTTGGTGAGGGAGGCACCCAGATCGCCATGCAGCAGCTTGCCCAGGAAGGTGCCGTATTGCTGCAGCAGGGGCTGGTCGAGACCCAGCTGGGTCCGCAGGGCCGCCCGGGCGCTCTCGGGGGCGCGGGTGCCCAGCAGGGCATCGATCGGATCGCCGGGTGCGAGCCGCAGCAGCAGGAACACCAGGCTTGAGATCAGCCACAACATCAGGGGGGCCAGGGCCAGCCGGGCCGCCAGATAGCGCAGCAGGGTGCGGCGGCGGCTCATCGTGTTGCTCGTCCGCGGGCCGTTCGGTCGGTGCGGCTGAGCTCCTGCAGCAGCAACCGGCCGGAGCCATCGAAGCGGGGCTGGCTGACGCTGGGCTGGGCCCAGGCCCGGGGCGCCACCAGCCACACCGGCAGGTAGGGGTTGGCCGCGGCGGTCTGGCGCTGAATGCGGCGCAGCAGGGCCGTGCGCGCGGGGCCCGCCAGGGCGGCGCTGCGCTGCAGCTCCTCCTGCAGCCCGGGCTGCGCCCAGAAGCTGCCACTGGCGGCGGCGGCCCCCTTGCGGCAGCGATCCCCCTCGGCCTGATCGCAGCCCAGAAGGGGCACCAAATAGTTGTCGGCGTCGGGGAAGTCGCCCATCCACTCCAGCAGGATCAGCGGAAAGGCGCCCTCTCCCAACTGGCGGTAGGCGGTGGTGGCCTCCATGCCGGTCACCTCCAGCTCCACGCAATCCCCCAGATCCTGCCGCAGCTGGGCCTGCCAGGTGAGGGCGAACAGCTTGTCGGCAGGAATGTTGGAGCGGAAGGTGAGCGGCAGGGTCAGCCGCTTCCCGGTGCAGTAGCCGGCCTGGCGGTAGAGCTGGCGCGCCTTGGCCGGGTTGTAGCCGGGCCAGGCCTGGGGGTCGGAGCCCTTGAGGCTGGGGGGCACCAGGTCGCGCAGGGGCGGCCGCAGGCCCAGGGTGACCCGGCGGCTGATGGTGTTGCGATCGAGGCTGTAGGCCACCGCCTGGCGCAGGCGGGGATCGTTGAGCGGGGGCTGGTCGGTGAGCAGGGTGAGGTAGCCGATCTCCAGCGCCGGGCCACTGCCCTCCCGCAGCCTGCCCTGGCCGGCACGGCGCCGCAGGGCGGCCTGCTGGTCGATTTCCAGGCTGGTGGAGAGCAGCACATCCACCTCGCCGCTCTGCAGGGCGCCGAACAGGGCGGTGGAGTTGCTCAGGGCCACCAGGTCGATGCCGCCGTTGGCGGGTTTGGGCCCCCAGTAGCCCTCAAAGGGCTCCAGCCGCTGCTGCTGGTCGGTGAAGAAGCTCAGCCGGTAGGGGCCCGTGCCCACAAAGCGGTCGTTGAGGAAGGTTTTGTGGTGGCGCTGGTAGGCGGTGGGTGAGAGCGGCGTGAGGTTCACGGCGCTGAGCAGCTCGGCCAGGGCGCTGTAGGGGCGCTTGAGCGTCAGCTCGATCGTGTAAGGGCCTATGGCCCGCGCGCGGCTCACCCGGTCGCCCAGCAGGTAGCTGAGCTTGCCGATCGCCAGGAACCGCTCCAGGGTGAACACCATCGCCGCCGCGTTGAACGGCGTGCCGTCGTGGAAACGCACGCCCCGGCGCAGCTCCACCCGGGCGGAGAGACCATCGGCACTCAGCACCGGTGGGCCCACCGCCAGCCGGGGCTCCAGCTCGCCACGGGCGTTGATGGCGTAGAGGGGATCACCGATGGCGCTGAGCAGCTGCATGGCGCCGAAGGTGTAGGCGCCACCGGGATCGACCGTGTCGATGCGGTTCTTGCTGGCCACCACCAGCCGGTTGGGGCTGCCGTTGGCGCCAGGGGTGGGCTGGGGCTGGCAGCCCGTGAGGGAGAGGGCGCCACCCAGGCCGGCCATCAGCAAGGCTGCGGCCAGGGTGGGATTCAGCCGCGGAGCGCGGGGCAAGGGGCGGCCATCAGATGGCGGCCATTCAAGACCGGTGGGGGCGGGCAGGACGCACCTGCTGCAGGGAAATTTCAAACACTTCCGAGCCCTGGCGGGCCAGGGGCCAGCGGCGCAGCCAGCAGCGGTCGTGGTGGTCATCGATGCCGATCACCTGGTACAGCTGCTCATCGCTGTCGAGGTGCACGCAGGCGCCCTGGTGCAGGGCGGGGGTGGTACTGGAGCCGGAGGGGCCGGTCATGGGGGGATGACGGAGGACTGGGGGATCGGGAAGCGGGAAAACCGGAAGGGCAAGGGATATGTCTGAAGCTGATGCTGCGAGGGATCAGGGCGGGAGACTGTTTGTCTCGCTACAAACAGTGGCCTGGGTGTGGGGATCGCGACGGCGGCCCGGAAGGGGGCGAGGCTGGCCGGGTGATCCCCACCGGGTGAATCCTTAAGGTTCTTTTCGGATTGATGTCACCAATGTGGCCTGCCGTGGGCCCTGCTGGCCAGCGGGTGGCGATTTGCAGACCTGATGGGGGTGATCAGTCCCCCACTTACAGGGTGCGCAGGCAGGCGGCCACGGCCTGCACGTCGGCCAGGGCTTCGATCGCGGCCAGGGCCCGGCGGAAGTTGGCCTCGCACACGTCGTGGGTGATCACCACGATCTCGGCGTCGCCGGCGCTCTGGGTTTCGAACTGCACGATCGACTGGATCGACACCCCGGCCTCGCCGAAGCAGGTGCCGATCGCCCCGATCACCCCGGCCCGGTCGCTGGTGCGCAGGCGCACGTAGTTGCGGTGGCTGGTCACAGCGCTGTCCACCAGGCGGCAGGGGCGCCAGCTGCCCGCGGCCAGCAGGGGATCGAGGGGAGCCTTGGCGCCGCTGCCCGTCACCTGACGGATGCCGGCAATGTTGAGGATGTCGGCCACCACCGCCGAGGCGGTGGGCCCGGCGCCCGCGCCCGGGCCGTAGAACATCACCTGGCCCACCGGATCCCCCTCCACCAGGATCGCGTTGTTCACCCCGTTCACCCCGGCCAGGGGGTGGGCCTTGGGCAGGAGGGTGGGATGGACCCGCACATCGAGGAGCTGCTCGCTCTGGCTGCTGGGCATGGCCTCGCCGCTGGGCATGGCCTGGGCCACGGCGAGCAGCTTCACCACGTAGCCCAGCTGGGCGGCGTAGGCCACGTCGCGAGCATCCAGGCGATCAATGCCTTCGGTGGGGATGGCGGCCCGGGGCACGCTGCCGCCGTAGGCCAGGCCCGCCAGGATGGCGATCTTGTCGGCGGCGTCGCCGCCCTGCACATCGGCGGCGGGATCCGCTTCGGCGTAGCCCAGCCGCTGGGCATCGACCAGCACGTCGGGGTAGGCGGCTCCTTCGGCCGCCATGCGGCTGAGGATGTAGTTGGTGGTGCCGTTGATGATGCCGCTCACCCGCTGGATGCGGTTGGCGCCCAGGGATTGCTTGAGCGGCTCGATGA
>JBIIQK010000200.1:0-3785 GCA_044342135.1 Cyanobium sp. | reverse complement strand
CCACCGCCAGTCCACCGCCGAGGGCCAACAGCAGCAGGTCGCGCAGCCAGCCGGGCAGCCTGCCCGCCAGGTTTTCCGGAAGTGGGGTGCCTTTGGGGTCGGGCCCGTAGGCCACCTGGCAGGCGGCATTGAGCAGCTGGGCCTGGGCGGCCGTGCTGGGCACCTGGCCGTCGAGCAGGCCCTGCTGGCAGTTGGCGGCCCCCTTGATCGGCGGGCTGCCGGCGACGGCGTAGCTGAAGTCGGCTCCGCCTGTGCCCACCGAGTCAACGGTGGCGTAATTCAACTGGTAGTCGCTGTCGGGGACCTCAATCACCGGCGACTGTTGTTCGGAGGCGGCGTTGACCAGGGAGCTGATCACATCGGCACCGGCCAGGGCCGCCAGGCCCCAGCCCAGCGATGAGTCCCCCCACCATCCCCAGGTGTCGGGGCTCCAGTTGTACCAGCCATAGCCCCAGGGCCGGCTGCCCCAGTACCCCCCATCGGCCCAGCTGGTGTTCCAGCCGCCGTAGTTGCGGTTGTAGAAGTTGGTCTCGCGGTTGACCTGGCCGTTGAAGCGAGCGGTGTCCAGGTTGCCCCAGCTGCGGCTGCCGCCACCCTGGTTGAAACGGCGGAACTGGTCGGCGGAGATGTTGTGGCCGGTCCAGGAGGTGCGGCTGCTGGCTCCATAGAGGGGATGGCTGCCGCCGTAGCCCGGACTCAGGTCCCGATCCGTGGGGCGGTACGCCGGTGCGGCGCGCTCGATCGGCGCCGCTTGCTGCATGGGCGCAGACTCCATCCGGGGGGCAGCGTCAACCCGTGGCGCTGACTCGACACTGGGGGCACTGAAGTGGTAGCCACCCCCGCCCCCGCCGCTGAAGCTGCCCCCACTGAAGCCGCCGCCACCGAAGTCGCCGCCGCCCCCGCGAAAACCACCCCCGCCACCACCGCCAAAACCACCCCCACCGCCACCACCCCCGCCGCGCGCTTCCGCTGTCAGTGGGGCACCCACAGCTCCGACCAACAGGGCGGCACTCAGGGCAAGGGTGGTGGGCTTGAACATCCCGATGGCAGCGGATCAGACCTCCGGATGTTCTGCAACGGGCGAGATCCTGTCAGCGCCCCTGGAACGATTGTTGACGTCCTTGGTCCAGCGCGACCTGACGTGATGACAAAAAAGCCCCCGGGATTGCCGGGGGCGATGGAGTCCAGGAGCTCTCTGCTCGTCGACCGTGAAGGCTCAGGCGGCGGCCAGGTTGGCGGCCACAAAGTCCCAGTTGACCAGCTTCTCAAGGAAGGTGGTCATGTAGTCGGGGCGGCGGTTCTGATAGTCGAGGTAATAAGCGTGCTCCCACACATCCATGGTGAGCAGGGCCTTCTGGCCGTGGGCCAGGGGCAGATCGGCGTTGGGGGTCTTGGTGACCTTCAGGGTGCCGTTGTCGAGCACCAGCCAGGCCCAGCCGCTGCCGAACTGGGTGGCACCGGCTGCCTTGAACGCCTCGACGAAGGCCTCGAAGCTGCCGAAGTCAGCGGTGATCTTGTCGGCCAGGGCGCCGGTGGGCTGGCCACCGCCACCGGGCTTCATGCACTGCCAGTAGAAGCTGTGGTTCCACACCTGGGCGGCGTTGTTGAACACGCCGGCCTTGCCAGCATCCCCGGCCACGGCGGTGATGGTGTCCTCGAGGCTCTTGCCGTCCAGGTCGGTTCCGGCCACCAGGTTGTTGAGGTTGGTGACGTAGGCAGCGTGGTGCTTGCCGTGGTGGAACTCAAGGGTGGAGCGGGAGATGTGGGGCTCGAGCGCATCGAGGCCGTAGGGCAGCGCGGGCAGCGTATGAGCCATGAAGGGGGATAAGGCGAGGCTGCATCTTAACGATCGCGCCCCGACCCTCAGCCGCCGATGCGCAGCAGTTCCACCTCGAAGGTGAGGGTGGCATTGGGGGGAATCACGCCGCCGGCTCCCCGCTCGCCGTACGCGAGATCGGGGGGGATCACCAGCTTGCGCTTGCCGCCCACCTTCATGCCGGCCACGCCCTCATCCCAGCCCTGGATCACCCGGCCGCCGCCGAGGGGGAAGGAAAACGGACCGCGGCCGTAGCTGCTGTCGAATTCGGTGCCGTTGGCCAGGGTGCCGCGGTAGTTCACCACCACCGTCTGTCCAGCTACGGCCTCGGCGCCATCGCCCACAACCAGGTCAGTGATGCGCAGTCCGCTGGGGGTGGTGCGCTCCTTGGGTGCATTGAGCTCGCCGCCGAGGCCACTGGCCTGGGCCAGGTCGCCATTGGAGGCCATGCCGTCGTCCGTTGCCATAACAAAAAGGGTGGGGTTGGGGTCGTCCGGGTCCAGTTCGAAGCCGCTGCTCACCGCCGGTTGGGTTCGGGGGCTGGCCGGCGCTGGGGTGGCGAGCGCTGCCTCGGCCATGCCGCCATCGGCACTGGCCGCCGCCACGGTGGTGGGGCTCACCAGCTGACTGACCAGGGCCAGCAGCAGGCAGGCCACGAACACGGCGGAGCTGATCAGGATGTCGCGCATGGGGACCCGCGGGTTGGCCTGATTCTGCCGCTTGATCAATCGGGAATGTCCAGGTCTTCGGAGGCCTCGGCGGTCGCGCGCTGGCGCAGGGCCCGCTCCAACCGGTCGATCCGGCCCCGCAGTTCATCGAGTTCCCGCTGACGGGCCAGGCCCAGGTCCTGCAGCAGCTGGTCTTTGTTGCGCTCCAGCTGGCGCTCCGCCTGTTGTTCCAGTTCCGGCGTCTCGCCGCGGAGGGCCTTCAGCACGTCGTCTACCAGGGCCGGGGCCTGGCTGGGATCGAGCTTGCCGCTGCGCACCCAGGCCTGGGTCACGGTGCGCAGCCGTTCCGACACCAGGGAGGTGGTGCCGAGTCCGCGCAGCAGCAGTTGTTGGAGCGGGTTGTTGGGATCCATGGTGGCCACTGTCCTGCCTAACCCTGGCGCTTCCTACGCTCCCCTGCCATGGGCAATGACCGGCTAAGGGGATGGGGGCTGGCCGCAGCCGGGGGCCTGCTGGCTGGCCTGGCGTTGCCCCCCCTGGGCTGGCCGCCGCTGCTGTGGCTGGCGGTGGCGGGGCTGTGGGCCCTGCCGGGCTCGGCCGTCGGTGCCCGCGGCGGGGTGCTCTGGGGCGGCGCCGCCGTGCTGGTGAGTCACCGCTGGTTGCTGGGCCTCCATCCGCTCGACTGGATTGGCGTGCCGGCTCCCCTCAGCCTGCCCCTGGCGGCCGCGTTGCTGGCGATCTGTGCCCTGGCCGGGGCGGTGCTGGTGGGCCTGTGGGTGGGGCTGGCGCGTCGCGTTGATCCCCGCCGGCCCAGCAGTGCCCTGCTGCTGAGTGTGGGCTGGGGCCTGGCGGAGGTGGCCCTGGCCAAGGGACCTCTGTTCTGGATTGGGTTGGGGGCGGCGGCCCTGCCCGGCGATCGCCCCCTGGCGGGCCTGGCAGCCCTGGGGGGAAGTGGACTGCTGGCGGCCGTGCACCTGCTGCTGGGCTGGTGCCTGTGGCGCTGCTGCACGGCGCCCCAGCGGCAGCGCTGGCTGGCCGTCACCGTGGCGGCGCTGCTGCTCAGCCATGGTCTGGGTGCGGCCCTCCTGGGTGCGGCGCCCGCCCAGGGCCGCGGGCGCGAGCGCGTGCTGGTGCTGCAGCCGGCCATCCCCACCCGGGAGAAGTTTGCCTGGGGCCAGCAGCAGCGGCTCCAGCAACGGTTGGCGGCAGCCCTGGTGGAGGCCCGTCAGCGCCGGGCCGCTGTGGTGCTGTTGCCGGAGGGTGCCCTCGGGCTGGAGCCCCAGCTGGAGGAGGGTGCCGCC
>JBIIQK010000199.1:0-3799 GCA_044342135.1 Cyanobium sp. | reverse complement strand
CAGGCCGCCGATCACGGTGAGGGGCAGGCTCAGGATCTGGTCGGCGCTGAAGTACACCACGACGGCCAGGCCCGCCAGGAGCGGCAGGGGAGCCAGCAGGGGCTGGATCAGGGTGAGCAGCCAGGAGCTGGCCTGGGCGAGACGGACGATCACGGCCAGCACCACCAGGATCAGCACCACGGTGCCGAAACAGCGGAGCATGGCCCGGCCATCCACCCGGATCAGCTCCCCCAGCTGGGGGCGGCCCTGGTTGAGGGCCAGCTGGGCTCCCCGCAGCAGGCCCACCACCAGCCACAGACCGGTGAGGACATACAGGATCCAGGCCAGAGCGGCCAGGACGATCGAGATTGGATCCGGTTTGCCCAGCAGCGAGATCACCAATCCGCTCTCGTAGCGGTAGAGCAGCTGGGCCAGCAGGTTGCACCCGCCGCTGAGCAGGGTGAAGCCCATCAGCACCCAGGGGCAGTGGGCAAAGGCGGCCCAACCCCGCTCCACGGCCCCACGGATCGCCAAGGGGGCTGGCTTGCTGGGGGTTGGCTGGCTCACGGTGCGTTCAGCAGGCTCAGCAGCCGTTCCGCACTCGCGGCATCCACCGGCAGGATCGAGAGGCGGTTGCCCCGTTTCACCACCCCCAGTTCGTCTGGGCTGAAGTTCTCCCGCAGGCTGTCGAGGCTCAGCAGGCGTTCGAAATGGCGCACATAGCGCAGCCTCACGCAATCCCAGCGGGGCTTCTCGGGGGTGGCGCCGGGGTCAAAATATTTCGACTTGGGATCAAACTGGCTGGGATCGATCAGGTGGGTCTCGATCACTTCCATCAGGCCGATGATGCCCGGTGGTTTGGTGTTGGAGTGGTAGAAGAACGCCTGGTCGCCGATCTGCATGGCCCGCATGAAATTACGGGCTTGGTAGTTGCGAATCCCATCCCACAGCGTCGTTTCTTCCCGTTGCAGGTGGTCAATCCCGTATACCTCGGGCTCGCTCTTCATCAACCAGTACGCCATGGGCGTTTACAGCGGACGGCTCGCCCGGGAATGTTAGGGGTGGCGTTGTCGAGGTTTGCGGTGCTGCCCCACCTAGAGCGCGGCGACCAGGCGGCGAAAGTGATCACCGCGGGCTTCAAAATCGCTGTATTGATCAAAGCTCGCGCAGGCCGGTGAGAGCAGCACCGCTGCGCACCGATGGGTGCGGGCCAGTTGGGCGGCCAGGGCAACACCGGTGTCCAGGCCCTCGCAGCAGTGCACCGCTCCAGGAAAGTCGGCCCCTGCCAGCAGCTGCTGGAACTCCGCCTGGGCAGCGCCGAACAACACCACGGCGGCGGCTTTCTGGCCCAGGGCCGCCAGCCAGCTGGAGGGGTTGCCCTGCTTGGATTCGCCTCCCGCCAACACCACCAGGGGACCCTGCAAGGCCTGGAGGGCGACCTCGGCCGCGTCGTAATTGGTGGCTTTGCTGTCGTTGAAGTAGGTGATCCCCTGGTCTTCGCGCAGGCGCTCGAGTCGGTGGGGCACGCCGGGGAAGGCCCGGAAGGCCGCCTCCATCTGCGTCCCCGACAGCCCGGCTACCAGGCCGGCAGCGGCTGCCAGCAGCATGTTCTGGCGGTTGTGGGTGCCGGGCATGGCCAGACAGTCGGCGGCCATCAGGGGGGTGCTGCCGGACGGACTGGCTTGCAGGACCTGGCCCCCCTCGATCCAGAGGCTGGGCGTGATGGTGTCGGGCAGGCTCTCGCGCCCGCCCGCCGTGACCCAGGTGGCCCGATCCCAGCGGTCGGCATGGGCCCGCAGATCGGCGTCGTCAGCGTTAAGGATGCGCTCCCCGGAGCGTTCCAGCAGCCCGCGCTTGATGGCGCGATAGGCATCGAGCGTGCCATGGCGCTCGAGGTGATCCGGGGTGAGGGTCGTCCAGATCCCAACCTGGGGGGCCACCCGTGGGGCCGCTTCGATCTGGTAGCTACTGAGCTCCATGACCAACCAGTCGGGCCGGGGGGCGTTGGGCTGGATGCGTTCCAGCACCAGCTCCGCCGCTGAAAACCCGACGTTGCCTCCCATGGGCGCGTCGAGGCCGGCGTGCTGCAGCAGGTGGCTCACCAGGTGGGTGACTGTGGTTTTGCCGTTGGTGCCGGTGATGCCGATCCAGGGCATGTGGCGGCTGGCCTGCCAAGCCAGCTCCAGCTCCCCGATGGTGGGGATGGCCTGCTGGCGAAGCGCCTCCAGGGTGGGGTGATCCCAGCGAATCCCGGGGCTGACGACCACCGCGGTGGGGGCACGGTCCAGGGCGGCGAAGGTGTCCGGGTGGAGGGGGGCCCCGAGCTGCACGGCGATGCCCTGCTGGCGCAGATCGGCAGCCCTGGCTTCGAGCTCTGGCGCCTGCTGGTTGTCGATCACGAGCACGGCTTGGCCGGCCTGATGCAACAGCTTCGCCGCACCAATTCCGGATCGCGCCAGCCCGACAACCACGGTCAAATCGCTCGCCGTGCCTGCCATCTCAGGAAATGCTGTTGAATTTAAATGGGCGATACTGGAATCGAACCAGTGACTCCTACCGTGTCAAGGTAGTGCTCTACCTCTGAGCTAATCGCCCCAGAAGCGGTTTGAGTTTACAGAACGGCCGGCCGCCGCTGCCCCCAGGATCGGACCACGCTGCTGGTGTCGTTGGATGGTCGGTGCTGGCGGATCTGCAAGAGATGCGCTGCAATTAGTTGTCCCCATTCGCTTCTCTTTGTCGGCTCTCCCCCACGCTGTTGCCAGGAGTGGTGCCCCTGGCGCGTCTCGCCTTGGGGTAGGCCATCGCCAGCTTGGGGGGAAGGTTCCCAGTCCAGGTTCCAGTCGGGGATTCACCCTGCTGGAGCTGCTGGTTGTGGTGGTCATCATTGCCATCCTGGCTGGCCTGAGTGCGGGCGCGGTGATTCGCTACGGCAACAAGGCGCGCGTCTCAGCGGCCAAGGCGGTGGTGGCGTCGGCGGCTCGGGAATGCCTGCGTTGGATGTTGGATTCGGAAGGGGAGCCCCGTTTGGTGCTGGGAACCTCGGCTGGAGAGGGCTTGGACCTGGTTCAGGATCCCGTATGCGGCGCGTCCGGAGGGTCGAGGTTCAACGTCACCATCGATGCGATGCCGGGCTCGACCTTCGAAGTCAATGTCAAACCGGATGGCACGCTCGAACGTGGGTGTACCGGCCTTGTGGATTGCGCGGGGGGCGCTGGTGATTCCTAGGCACCAGTTCTGCGCTTAGGCCATCCAGCGGCCGCTAGCACCGCACCAGCGCGATGCGCCACCGGTCGCGTTTGGTGGCCTGCACCGCTTCGAGGCGCAGCTCTCCCCGGCCCTCGAGCTGCACCCGATCTCCGGCCACCAGCAGGCGGCTGGGGCTGGTGATGGGCTGCCAGTTGATCCGCACGCTGCCCTGGCGGATCAGCTCAGCCATGCGGTTGCGGGAGATTCCGAATCCGGCCGAGGCCACCGCATCCAGCCGCAGGGAGGCCTCCACCGTCTGGAAGCGGCGTGGTTGGCGTTGGGCGGGCAGCTGCAGCTGATCCAGCGGCCGGGCCTCCAGCCGCACCTCCACGGTGCGCACGCTGGTGGGGCGGCCATCCAGAGCTGCCGCTTGCTCCGCGGTGACCACGGCCTGTGCCCCCCGGTCGCCCCGCACCCAGATGTCGCCCAGCGTGTCCTCCGGGGGGCCGAGGGCCAGCAGGCCGGCGCGGAAATCGGTGCGCTCGGCGGGATCAAACAGGAAATTGCCGCTGATCTCCAGCCCCATCAAGCCGGCTGCCCCATCCTCCAGATCCATCGCTGCCTCACTCCGCTG
>JBIIQK010000196.1:0-3802 GCA_044342135.1 Cyanobium sp. | reverse complement strand
CCTCCGCCACCGCGGCCACGCCTCGGCCGATGGTGCCGGCTCCCACCACGGCCAGGGTGCGGCCGGCCAGCTCATCGAATTCCGGCTCCACCAGGGCGAACACCGGGCTGCGCTGCCAGTCGCCGGCGTCCACCTGCTGGCGCCGGCTGCGCAGGTCGCAGATCAGCTCGAGAATCAGGGCCCAGGTGACCTGCACCACCGAGGCCGTGCTGTAGCGCCCTGCATTGCGCACGGCGATGCCGAGCTCCCGGCAGGCCTCGCCGTCAATCTGGTCGGTGCCGGTGCTGGCCGCACAGATCAGGCGCAGGTGCGGAAGCTGCTGAAGCAGGTCCCGATCGAGCTTGATTTTGTTGGTGATGGCGATCGCGGCCCCCTGCAGGCGCTCCAGCCGCAGCTCCGCGGCCGTGCTCGGCCAGCAGACCAGCTCGGCGTGCTCTTCCAGAGGGGACAGGTCCACCGGGCCCAGGCTGAGGGCATCGAGAAACACGGCCCGGGGTTTGGTCATGGCGCCTCTTCGCAACTGTGCCTATTGTTGAGAAGCCCAGGGGAGCAGCGGTGCCCGCCGAACCCAGCTTGCGCACCAGCCTGCACGATCGCGGCCAGCGGCTCACGCCGCAGCGCCAGAGGGTGCTGGCCCTGTTCGAGCGCATCGGCGAGGGCAGCCATCTCAGCGCGGAAGAGGTGCATCAGCGCCTGTTGCGCAGCGAGGAGCGGGTTTCCCTCGCCACGGTGTACCGCACCCTGCGGCTGCTCAGCTCGATGGGCCTGCTGCAGGAGCTCGAGCTGCCCGAGGGCGGGCGGCGCTTCGAACTGGCCAGCGATGCCCACCGCGACCACCACCATCTGGTCTGCGTCCGTTGCGGTCGCACCGAGGAGTTCGAAAATCTGGCGGTGCTTCAGGCCGGTGAACAGGCCTCGGGCCTGCACGGGTTTCGCCTGTTGGAATGTGTGCTCAATGTGCGGGCCCTTTGCCCCGGCTGCGCCGCCACGGAATAGGGGACCGCGCAGGACTTTGCAAAAGCGCCAGCTCCCGTGCCGTCACCAGGGACGCTCCTTAGCGTGAGCCTGTGTGATCGCCTGCCAAGGGATGCCTCGCGTCCTTCCTGACTCCCCAGCCGGCGGCAGGGGGCTTGCCTCGCCCAGGCTGCATCCCAGTCGGATTTTGGGCGCGGTTGGTGGCGCGGCACTGGCCTTTCTGCTCACCTGGCGGCTGCCCCTGGTGCCCTCCACCATGCTCAGCGCCGTCGGCCTGGCGGCGGGGGCCAGCTTCAGCGGCCGGCCCTGGCCTCCGCTGCGCTGGTGGGCCCTGCTCGGGGCGGTGACGGGGGGGCTGCTCGGCACCGCCACCGTGCTGGCCGGCCAGCTCCAGGAGCTGGATCCCCGCGGCGACTGGCCAGTCCGTGCTGGCGTTGTGGCGCTGTTGGCCCTGGCTGGAGCCGTCTCCGGCCGCCTGCTTAGCGGTGATGCCAACCGCAGCGATCGGCACCATCCCCGCGACGTGTTGCGGTCGGCCAGTGCGCTCACCACGGGCATCTTTGCGGTGCTGGTGACCGCGGCCTTTGTGCACTCCGGCCTGGATGTGGCGCGCACGTTTTCCAGTCGCCTCAGCGTCTCCCTCACCATTTTTGTGGCGTCGCTGACGGTGCCGGGCTGGCTGGTGCACCTGCTGTTCCGTCAGGCGCGGACGCCCCATGGAGCCAGCCATGCTTAGTCCGGAACCCGCCTTGTTGTCCGGTTTCGAGCAGGGCCTGGCCTCCCTGGCCATTGCCCTGCGCGCCGTGCTGGAGGGCCTGTCCCTGGGCACCGTGTTGCTCGGCTTGTTGGTCACCCTGCGTCAGGCCTGGTTTGCCTGGCGTCGGCGCCTGCGCGGCCCGGCCGGCTTTCGGGGGGTGCGGCTCACCTTCGGCAGCTGGTTGGCGATGGCCCTGGAGTTCCAGCTTGGGGCCGACATCGTCGCCACCTCCACCTCCCCCACCGGCTCCCACCTGGTGCAGTTGGCGGTGGTGGCCGTGATCCGCACCCTGCTCAATGTCTTTCTGGCCCGTGATCTGGAGTCCGAACAAGCCCAGCCCGACCCCGGGCTCGAGGCCCGCCCATGAACCTCACCAACGAGCTCGCCAAACAGCGCAACCGGGATGCGGCCGAACGCACCCTGATGGCCTGGATCCGCACCTGTCTGTCCCTGATCAGCTTCGGCTTCGGCCTCGACAAGATCATTGCGGCGATTGACCGCGCCACGGCCACCGGCGAGGTGCAGGTTCAGCGCGGCGTGCAGCTGGTGTCGGGGGCCTTCGTGATCACCGGGATCCTGGCGATGGTGGGCGCCACGATCCAATACCGCCGCGAATTGCGCCGTCTTCAGCACAACGACTACGTCTATCGCGACAAGCCCCAGCTGGCGGCGGCCACGGCTGTGCTGATCACCCTGATCGGGGTGGTGGCCCTGCTGCTGGTGGCCTTCGGGGCCGGGCCCTAGCGACCGCGTTCGCCCCTCCTGTCTTCAGACCGCTGCCTCCACCTTTCGTTCACCCTGTCGCGATGGCGCCCTCTCCGTCCCTCCTGGTTCAGGCGACCCTGTTCACCATCATGTTTGCCCTGGGGGTCGGCCTGCCCCTGGATGGCTTCAGCCGCTGGCAACAGCATCGGGGCCTGCTGCTGCGCGCCCTGCTGGGTACCTGCGTGCTCGTTCCCCTGGCGGCCGTGCTGCTGCTGCTCTGGCCTCCCACCCTGGCCCTGTCCCAGCCGGCCCGCTTCGCCATCTCCCTGATGGCTGTCTGCCCCAGTGCCCCGCTGCTGCTGCGCAAGGCGGGCAAAACCGGGGGGGATCGCTCCCTGGCGGCCCTGCTCCAGGTGGGGGCCGCCCTGGTGGCGATTGTCTCGATCCCGCTGCTGGCGATCCTGTTCACCGCCATCTTCGGAGTGTCCGGCTGGGAGATCCAGCCCCGCCATGTGGCCAGCCAGGTGGCCGTGGCCCAGTTGTTGCCGCTGCTGCTTGGCCTGGTGCTGCGGCGGTTTGCCCCCGGCCTGGCCAGCCGCCTGGAGACGCCCCTCGACCGGATCGCCAACCTCCTGCTGCTGTTGTTGGTGCTGGTGGTGCTCTGGAAGACAGCTCCGTTGCTGCTCACCTATGTGGGGGCCAATCTCGTGGCCTTGCCCGTGATGGGGGCCCTGGTGCTGATCAGCCTGGCCCTGGGTTACGGGCTGGCTGACCGGGATCCCCGCCAGCGGGTCACCCTGGCCCTGGTGACCTCGATGCGCAATCCGGGCCTGGCGTTGCTGTTGGCGAGCACCTTCGCCCCCGGCGTCCCGGCCGTCAAATTGGGAATCCTGGTGTATCTGCTCACCACCGTGGTGCTCTCCGTGCCCTTTCTGCGCTGGCAACAACGCACCCAGGGCCAGGCCTGAACCATCCATGCCCCGGGGTTTGCATTTTGCGCTGAATTGATCCCTTTGCGCTTGTGTTTTGGCTCCTGAAGATGGGTGTGAAGAAGTGCATGAATCTCCAGTCATCGCTGCCATTCATTTCCATCCTTTAAGCAGGCGTACTTGCCCTCTCTCGTCGCCCTCTTGCCTCCAATGCCAAACGGAAAACCCAACATCCTCATTCTCTGGGGGGATGACATCGGCCAGAGCAACCTGAGCTGCTACAGCCATGGCCTGATGGGGTATCAGACCCCCAATATCGATCGGGTGGCCAAGGAAGGGGCCAAGTTCATCCACTACTACGCCGAGCAGAGTTGCACCGCGGGTCGCGCCGCCTTCATCACCGGCCAGAGCGTGTACCGCACGGGCCTCTCCAAGG
>JBIIQK010000197.1:0-3802 GCA_044342135.1 Cyanobium sp. | reverse complement strand
GGCTCCACCTTCAAGCCGATCAACCTGGCGCTGGCCCTGCAGGAAAAGGCCATTCAGGCCGATGGCCGCGTGCCCGATACCGGCCAGCTCACCATCGGCGGCTGGCCGATCTTCAACCACGACAAGCGGGCCAACGGTCTGATTGATTTCGCCACCGTGCTCCAGGTGTCGAGCAATGTCGGCATGGTGCAGGCGATGTCCCAGGTGAAGCGGGATCGCTTCTGGCACTGGCTGCACACCCTGGGGATCGATGGCACCCCCGACACCGATCTGCCCGGAGCCGTGGCCGGGGAACTCAAGCCCCGCAAGGCCTTTACCAGCCAGGCCATCGAACCTGCCGTGGCCGCCTTCGGCCAGGGGTTCTCCCTCACCCCCCTGAAACTGCTGCAGCTGCACGCCATGCTCGCCAATGGCGGTTGGTTGGTGAGTCCCCACATCACCCGGGGGCTCCGTTCCGGTGATGTCCTGGCTAGCTCCTCAGCCAGTGGGGGCCTGCGCCTGCTGGATCCCACCGTCACCCGCACGGTGATGGGCTGGATGGAGTCGGTGGTGGAGAACAGCAGCGGCCTGGGCATGAAAATTCCCGGCTATCGCATCGGTGGCAAGACCGGCACGGCCCAGAAGGCCGAGCGTGGGGTCTACATCCCCGGCGCCCTGATTACCAGTTTTGTGGGCCACTTGCCCATCGACGACCCCCGCTACGTCGTCCTGGTGGTGGTGGATGAGCCGAAGGGCGGCAACACCTACGGCTCCACGGTGGCCGCCCCCGTGGCCAGGCAGATCATTGACGCCCTGCTGGTGCTCGAGCGCATTCCGCCCTCCCGCCCGACGGCGGTCCGGAAACCGGTCGCCAAGTCCCCGGCCTGAGGCGTCTCGCCTGTTGCCGTTCCCTCAAGGATCCCTGCACTCCTCTGGGTGAGCTCGGAAACGCTGGCTAGCGTGACGTCAACCAGGGCTGTGCGCCAGCCATCCCGCCCCACCGCTGCCCGATCCGCTGCCCATGGCCAACCTGCTCGATCAACTTGCCGCCATGACCGTGGTGGTGTCCGACACCGGCGACATCGATGCGATCAAGCAGTTCACGCCCCGGGATGCCACCACCAACCCATCCCTGATCCTGGCGGCCGCCCAGATTCCCGCTTATCAGGAGCTGATCGATCGCTCCCTGCGCGAGTCGCGCGAGGTGTGCGGGGCCGGGGCCCGGGCCGAGGAGGTGGTGCGCGAAGCCCTGGATGAGATCTGTGTCACCTTCGGCAAGGAGATCCTCAAGATCGTGCCGGGTCGGGTCTCCACCGAGGTGGATGCGCGCCTCAGCTACGACACCGAGGCCACCATCACCAAGGCGCGCAAGCTGGTGGGCCTCTACCGCCAGGCAGGGATCGGCCGCGATCGTGTGCTGATCAAGATCGCTTCCACCTGGGAGGGGATCCGCGCCGCCGAGCAGCTGGAGCGGGAGGGCATCCACTGCAATCTCACCCTGCTGTTCGGTTTTGCCCAGGCCGTCGCCTGCGCCGAGGCGGGGGTCACCCTGATTTCCCCCTTCGTGGGCCGCATCCTGGATTGGTACAAGAAGAGCACCGGCCGTGACAGCTATCCCGGTCCCGAGGATCCAGGCGTGGTCTCGGTGACCCAGATCTTCAATTACTTCAAGACCTACGGCTACAAGACGGAGGTGATGGGCGCCAGCTTCCGCAACATCGACGAGATCATCGAGCTGGCCGGCTGTGATCTGCTCACCATTTCCCCGGCCCTGTTGGATCAGTTGCGCCACACCGAAGGGGAACTGGAGCGCAAGCTCAACGCCTTTGATCCCGCCCCCACGGAAGCCCAGATCCATCTTGACGAGACCCACTTCCGCCAGATGCTGGCCTCAGACCCCATGGCCACCGAGAAGCTTGATGAGGGCATCCGCGGCTTCTGCAAGGCGATCGAAACCCTGGAAGCCCAGCTGGCCCATCGCCTGGCGGAGCTCGAGGGGGGCGCCGTCTTCGGCCACGCCGTCCATGAAATTTTCCTGCTCAACGACCTCGATGGGGATGGCTGCATCACCCGCGAGGAGTGGCTGGGCAGTGATGCGGTGTTCGATGCCCTCGACACGGACAAGGATGGCCGCCTGGCTCCTGAGGACATCCAGGGTGGGCTGGGTGCCGCGCTGGTGGGTGCGGGCATGGGCCAGCCTTAACCGGCTTAGGGCACACTGGCGACATCTGATCTCCCAACTGTCGCCCCGTGAACGCCCTCGACACCATGCGCGCCCTGGCCAGTAAAGGGGAGGTGGTCACGGTGGAACCCGGCGCGCTGATTTTTTCCTCGGGGGAATCGGGTGACTGCATGTTTGGCCTGCTGGAGGGGTCCGTGCAGCTCAGCTGGAACGGCGACCAGGGCCATGAGCAGATCAATGCCGGCGATGTCTTTGGTGCTGGCGCTCTGGTCACCAACGATCACCGCCGCTACGGCAACGCCCGGGCCCTGACCCCCTGCAAGTTGCTGGTGATGAACCGCGAGAAATTCCTCTTTGCGGTGCAGGAGTCGCCGATGTTTGCCATCGAGCTGCTGGGATCCATTGATCAGCGGCTGCGGCAGCTCAAGGACTGCACCAGGATCTAGCTAGCTGCGCTGGAACAGCAGCCGTCGGATCACCCGCTGGGCGATGTCGCCGTAGCCCATGTCCCCCGAGAGGATCTGGGCGATCCGCTGGGGTGCCGTGGGCCGTTTGATGCCGAGTTGGTAGCCCACCCGGGGCACCCGGTAGAACACCTGGGCCATCCGTTTGCCCCAGGCCATCGACTCACCCCACTCCTGCCGCATGCGGCTCGAATAGTCCGCCAGGGCGGTGCCATCCCCGTCTAGCCAGGGTCCCAGGGCTTCGGCGGCCCGGCAGCCGCTGATCAGGGCCGGCCGGATCCCCTCGGCCAGGAAGGGATCGCAGAGGGAGGCCGCATCCCCCACGACCACCAGACCGTTGTTGGCCCCCTGGCCATGGAGGGGGTGGTGGCCATCCCAGATGCGCAGCTGGCCGCAGCGCCGGTCGCCGGCATTGGGGGGCAGTCCCAGGCTGGGCAGCAGCTGGGTCAGCACCGCGTCGGCATCGGCGGGATCGCGGCCGATGAAGGTGCCCACACCGATGCTGTAGCCCCCCTGGCGGGGGAAGGCCCAGCAGAAGCCGTGGCGCACCAGGCCGAATTCAAAGCGGGCGGTGCTGGGCTCCGCCACGGCACAGTCCACTTCCACCGACACCGTGTCGGCGAAGCGGGGCCGGGCTGGCCCCAGGCCGTGGCGGCCTGCCAGCTCGGATCCGGAGCCATCGGCCAGCACCACGGCCCGCGCTTCCAGCTCCAGGGACTCGCCAGTGGGTCCCCGGGACAGCAGCTGCCAGCGCTCGCCGCTGCGGCGTAGGTCATGCACGGTCACGCCCACCTGAAAGTGGGCCCCCGCGGCCCTGGCCTGCTCCACCAGGTAGGCATCGAGCACGGAACGGCGCACGATCCAGAACGGTGCATCCCCCGGCAGCTCGGCCGTGACCGGATCGCCCAGGCACCAGGTGAACCGCACCCGTTCGATCACCGCATCGACCGCCGGGCTGAGATCAAAGGGGAACAGGGCCTGCATGGACGCGGCCATGCCGCCCCCGCAGGGCTTGGCCCGGGGAAAGGGGCCCTGATCAACCAGCAACACCTGCCGGCCCTGCTGGGCCAGATGAAAGGCGGCGGTGGCGCCGGCCGCGCCGGCCCCCACGACGATCACATCGGGGTGCCCGCTGGCGGAGTGGCTCACACCTTGAGGATGTCGGCTTCCTTCTCGG
>JBIIQK010000198.1:0-3802 GCA_044342135.1 Cyanobium sp. | reverse complement strand
AGGTAGGTGCCCTCCTGGGCCCGGTCCCAGCCCAACCGTTGCAGCTGCAGGTCGAGCCGGGCGAGTTCGCTGCTCCAGTCCTCGGGATCGGCGGGGGGTTCCGCCGCCTCCTGGGGAAGGCTGGGGAGTTGGGGGCTGGCCGGTGCGATGGGTTCTGGAGTCGGCTTGGCGCTGGGTGGAATGGCTGTCTGGACGGGCAGGGCCCCTTGGCTGGCCACCTGGTTGGTCAACGGGTTGGCCACGGCCACGGGTGGGGCTGTGGTGCTCTGGGATCCCCTGCCGGGGTGCGCGCCGAGGCGGCTTTGCAGCCGCTGCCGGGCCCGGTCTTCCGCCTCCTCAGCGGTGGCGCCTTCCCCCAGGGCCGCTTCGAGGACCCGTCCACCCCGACTGGCTCGCACCAGCACCACCCGGCTGCTGCCCTCGGCATGCACGAGCTCTACCTCCCACTCAAGTTCGGATGTTCGGTTGGAGGCTTCCCCTGTCACGCCCACGTGCTCTCCTTCAAGGTCCCAGCTGACGCAAGCAGACTTTCTAGACTGGATTCCATCCTGACCCGCTGCAGCCCGTGGAAGCGGAGTCGATCCAATCCCTGACACCGCTGCTCCGCCAGGCCGACCAGTGGAGGGAGGTGCTGTTGCTGCTGCCCCTGCTGGTGGCGCTGGAGGCCGTGCTCTCCGCCGACAACGCCATCGCCCTGGCAGCCATCGCCCGGGGCCTGGAGGATCCGGCCCGCCAGCGCCAGGCCCTCAACCTCGGACTGGCGCTGGCCCTGGTGTTTCGGCTCGGCCTGATCGTGGCGGCCCAGTGGGTGCTCAACTTCTGGCCGTTGCAGCTGGCGGCGGCGGCCTATCTGCTCTGGCTCTGCGGGCGCCATCTGGTGCTGGTGTGGTCCGGAGGCAACGCCGACCCGGACGACTCGGCTGGTGCGACTGCCGGATCCCCCGAGCACGGTTCCCTGCACCACGCCGGCCTGGGCTCGATTGTGGCCACCCTGGCCCTCACCGATCTGGCCTTTTCGCTCGACAGCGTCGCGGCGGCGGTGGCGGTGAGTGACCGCCTCTGGCTGGTGATGGCCGGCGGCGTGATCGGGGTGATTGCCCTTCGGCTCACGGCCGAGCTGTTCATCCGTTGGCTGGAGATCTATCAGCATCTCGAGACCGCCGGCTATCTGGCGGTGGGGCTGGTGGGCATCCGCCTGCTGCTGCGGCTCGGGGTGCCCCAGGTGGTGCCTCCGGAGTGGCTGCTGCTGCTGTTGGTGGCGGCCCTGTTTGTGTGGGGATTTTCCGTACGGTTGCCCCAGCTGGAGCCCCCTTCCGAGCCGTGAGGGTGGAATTGCGTCAGATCGGCAGTGACCGATTGCTAGAGGTGCTTGATCTGGGTGATTCCGGGGAGGTGCCCCACCCGGGCCGTTGGCTGGAGGCGGGCGGTCGCAGCTATCTGGTGTTGCAGCGCCGCCACCGCTACCAGCTGCGCAACGGCCGCTATGAACTCGCCAGCGTGGCCCTGCAGGTGAAAGCCCAGCGCCAACCGGCCGATGCCCGCTGGTGGCACAACCAGTGGGTGATCGGCGATCCCAGCTGCCGCTTCAACGCCCGCAGTCCGCTGTTGCGCTGTGCCGTCCTGCCGGATGGACCCTGCGACCGCTGCAGCCACTTCGTGGCCGCCGGATCCCCTCCCCATGGCTGAGGCCCCGATCCGCTGGATCCAGGGGCAGCGGGTGGAGGGCCACGGCGTGGCCTCCGGCCGCGATCCCGGTTCCCCCTATCCGGCTGGCACCATCAGCCTGCAGAGCCCTCGGTTTGCCGAGCGGGGCCTGGATCTGTCCGACTGCTTTGCCGGCACCCTCAACCTCTCCCTGGCGCCCCTCGAGTTGCGCAGTGAGCGCCCCGACCACTGCTTTGACCAGCTGGAGTGGACCGATCGCCATCCACCCGAGACCTTCCGCTTCTGGCGAGTGCTGGTGCGCCATGGGGATTCCGCCCCCCTGGGGGGCTGGATCTACCAGCCTGATCCGGACACCAAGCTGCGCCACGACCAGCCCGCCCAGGTGGTGGAAGTGCTGGCCCCTCCCCTGGCCGGCCTCGAGCCCGCAGCCTGGATCGCCCTTGGGGTCGACCCCGAGCGGCTCTGGACCATCGATGGCGGCCGGTTGCGGGCCCGGTTGCTGGAGTTCTTCAAGTTCCGCGTGCTGGCCGCCCAGGACACCTTTTTTCGCGACTGGCGGGATCCCGCCAGCGGCAAGCTGGATCCGGCCCGACTGCGGCCCTGGCTCCAGACCGCCTGGCCCGAGGCCCTGGCGCTGTCGGATCGGGATCTGCGGCTCTGCGGCGAGCGGGCCTGGCAGCTCTATGGCCCCTGACGGTGGATCGCGCAGGGGCTCCTAGGGTGGAGAATCCCGCAGCGCCAGCGATCCGTCAGTCCGCTCCCCGAACCGGCACCGCCACGGCCGTGGCCAGTCCCCAGGCGGTGGCCGCCGATCCCCTCCCCCAGGCTGCGGTCTCCAGTGCTGCTGTGCCCGGCGTTGCCGTGGCCGACTTTTTGTCCCTCGGATTGGGCGAGCCGATCTTGAAGGCGGTGGGCGAGAAGGGCTACACCAAGCCCTCGCCGATCCAGGGCCAGTGCATTCCGGCCGTGCTGGCCGGCCACGATGTGATGGCTGCGGCCCAGACCGGCACCGGCAAAACGGCGGGCTTCACCCTGCCGATGTTGGAGAAGCTGCGCCATGGGCCCCATGCCCGCGCCGGTGTGGTGCGGGCCCTGGTGCTCACCCCCACCCGCGAGCTGGCGGCCCAGGTGGGTGAGAGCGTGCGGGCCTATGGCCGCTATCTCGACCTGCGCAGCGACGTGGTGTTCGGGGGCGTGAAGGTCAACCCCCAGATCAGCCGGCTGCAGAAAGGGACCGACGTGCTGGTGGCCACCCCCGGCCGCCTGATGGATCTCTACCAGCAGAAAGCGCTGCGGCTGGATCGGGTTGAGATCCTGGTGCTGGATGAGGCGGATCGGATGCTCGACATGGGCTTCATCCGCGACATCCAGAAAATCCTCGCCCTGCTGCCGCCCAAGCGCCAGAACCTGCTGTTTTCAGCCACCTTCTCCGGGGACATCCGCCGCTTGGCCACCGGGCTGCTGCACAACCCCGTGCAACTCCAGGCCACACCGGAGAACCGCACGGCCCCCACGGTGGAGCACCTGCTGCACCCCTGCGACATGGACCGCAAGGGCGATCTGCTCAGCCACCTGATCCGCAGCAACGACTGGCAGCAGGTGCTGGTGTTTTCCCGCACCAAGCACGGCGCCAACCGCATGGCCGAGCGCCTCAGCCGCGAAGGCATGTCGGCGGCGGCCATCCACGGCAACAAGAGCCAGGGGGCGCGCACCCGGGCCCTGGCCGACTTCAAGGCCGGCTCCCTGCGGGTGCTGGTGGCCACCGACCTGGCCGCCCGCGGCATTGACATCCACCAGCTGCCGCACGTGATCAACCTCGACCTGCCCAACCAGGCGGAGGATTACGTGCACCGGATCGGCCGCACCGGCCGGGCCGGCCACAACGGCCACGCCATTTCCCTGGTGGCGGCCGAGGAGAGCGAATTGCTGCGTGCGATTGAGCGCATGATCGGCACCCGTCTGCCCCGCCAGGAGGTGCCGGGCTTTGAGCCCAAGGTGCTCTCGGCTCCGCCCCTGGATCTCAGTGGCGGTCGCGGGCGTGGCGGCCGTCGCGGTGGCCCCGGTAGTGGGGGCAATGGCGGAGGCGGACACGCTGGTGGTGGCCGGCGGGCAGGTGTTGAGGGGCGTCGCCCCCGCC
>JBIIQK010000195.1:0-3805 GCA_044342135.1 Cyanobium sp. | reverse complement strand
CAGGCCACCAGCAGAGCCCCCCCAGATCCAAGGGACGGCACCAGCTCCTGGATGTGGCCGCACTGCAGGCTCGCCAACTCCTCCTCCACGCCCAGGGGGTCGTGCCCGTAGGGCCCCTGGCCGTAGAGCTGGCTGCGCAGTTGGTCGTGGGCCAATTGGAAGGGATCTTCCCGCTGGCGTTGCAAGCTCTGCAGGTTCAGCCCCCGCTCGAGCTCCAGTTGGTCGCTCTGCAGCCAGGGTTCGCGCACCATGGACAGCAGCAGGGGCAGCAGGTCCGCGGCGTCACTGCTGGCACATTTGAGGCTGAGCACCAGGCTGTCCTCGTTGGCTTCACAGCGCAGGGCCGCCCCGCGACCCTCCACCAGGTCGGCCAGGGCTTCCGCTCCGTAATGGCCACAACCGCGGGTCATCAGTCCGGCGAGCAGCTGGGCGGCGCCCCGTTGGCCAGGCCGGTCGTCACTGCTGCCACCCCGGATCCAGAGCCGACTCGCCACGATCGCCGGCCCGGGCCTCAACTGCCAGATCAGGGGGAGACCCCCGGGCAGGGTGCTCTGCTGCCAGGCCGTCGGGGGTGCAAGAGCGCTCATGCCGGCACCGCCTCCAGCACACAGGCCCGACTGGGATCGAGCAGGGGCAAGGACTGCTGCAGCAACGTGTCGGCACTCCAGGACTGGATGTCCTCCAGGGGGAGGGTCAGACCGTGGCAGCGTCCCCAGAGACGGTTGTTGCCAATCAGCCCTGCTACCCCGCCGGCAGCCTCCAGGCCGAAGCGATAGCCATTCGCCACGAGCCGTTGGGCACGCCGCCATTCCGCCTCCGGCAGGCCCTCGGCCATCAGCTGGCTCCAGACCTCGCTGATGGCCCGGCGCACCGCCGGCAGCTCGTCCGGTTCGCAGATTGCCTCCAGTAGCGCAAAGCTGCCGCTCTCCATGACATGCAGATCGAGGTCAATGCTCTCCACGATCCGCAGCTGCTCCCGCAACCGTTCCACCAGGCGGCTGCGACGGCCCTCGGCCAAGACGGTGGTGAGCAGATCGGCGCCCATGACGCCGTGCAGATCGTCGGCAGGCGGCAGGCCCCACAGCATCAGCAGGCGGGCTGACTCGAGCCGGGGCAGCGCCAGCCGATGCTCGCCGGCGCAGACGGCCAGGGGCGCGCGCTGGGCTGGCTCGTCCACCGCCACGAGCTCAGCGAGGGCACTGGCGCCGATGCGGTCGAGCAGGGCGTCGGGCTCGAGAGCCCCCGTGATGGCCAGGACAGCGCGATTGGCGCCATAGAGCCGCCGGTGGAACGCCGCCATCGCCTCCGGGGTCTGGGACTGCAACAGCTCCCGTCGTCCCAGGATCGGCTCGCCGTAGGCGTGGCCAGGACAGCCCAGCTGCAACAGCTTCTGCAGGGCCATCTCATCGGGCTGATCCTCGCTTTGCGCGAGTTCCTCGAGCACCACCTGGCGCTCCATCCGGAACGCTTCGGCGTCCAGGCGGGGCCGCAACACCAGATCGAGGAGCAGGTCCAGGGCCTCTGCGGCGGCCTCCGGCGGAATCAAGACGTGGTAGTGCACGTCGTCAAAGCCAGTAGCGGCATTGCTGTTGCCGCCCATGGCCTCAATGCGGAGATCGAACTGGCCGGGTCCCAGCTGCTCACTGCCCTTGAACACCATGTGCTCGAGAAAGTGGGCCATGCCGCTTTCTGGGCTGTTTTCAAAAATGCTGCCGGCCCGGCACCAGAAATCGAGACAGACCAGCGGGGACTCCACCAAGGGGAGGGTCACGACCCTGGCCCCATTGGCCAGCTGGTGATCCGTGGGGCAGGCCAGGCCCGGCAGCAGGGAGTGGGCAGGGGCCAGGGGCAAGGCTCAGATGCGTGGCAGGATCTGCATTCTGCTGGCTACGTCCCCCGCCGTGAGTTCCGCCCCACCATCGCCCCAGGGTCCCGGCGTGCGCAGCAGCGGCGGCATCCACCCGTTGGTGGACGCTCTGGCCGCGCGGATCCGCATCTTTTGGGAGGACTTACCCGAGCTGGCCCCCCTGGCGGTGGACCCCGAGCTGGAAGCCATCAGCGGCAGCCTCGATGGCGAGGCCCTCTTCATCCGCAATGAGCTGCGCCAGTGCCGGGGCCTGCGCAAGCTCCACCTGGAAACGGCTCGCCTGGGGGCCGGGCTGCAGATCCTGCACTGCGTGCTCTTTCCCGATCCTCGCTACGACCTGCCGGTGTTCGGGGCCGACATCGTCGCTGGTCCGGCAGGGGTGTCCGCCGCGATCGTCGACCTCTCGCCCGTGCGGGGAGCGTTGCCCGAGGCCATCGCCGCCGCTTTGGCGGCCCTACCTGCAGGGCGCTACGGCCAGCAGCGGGATCTGCCGGGCTGGGGATCCATCTTTTCCCCCTACGTGCGGTTCGTGCGTCCCACCAGCGCCGAAGACGAAACCGCCTTCCTCGAGGAGGTGGGCGGCTTTCTGACGGTGCTCGCCACGGCCATTGGCACTGCTGAGGCACAGCCGCCCGACCACCCGGCTACGGTTGAGCGCTGGCAGGGTCAGCTCCGATATTGCAAACAGCAGAAACAAAACGACAAGACGCGCCGGGTGCTGGAGAAGGCCTTCAACCCCGCGTGGGCCGACCGGTACATCGAAGAATTGCTCTTCGACGATCCGCTGGCTCCATGAACCGTGCCCTGAAGGCTGTGCCCAGGGCGTTGTGGGTTGGGGCTGCGGTGGTCGTGGTGGTTCTGGGCGTCGCCCTGAGCCGTCAGCCGCGATCGAAGCCCGTGCCCTCCCCCCAGGCCTCCCAGCCGGCTCGACAACCGGAATCGGTGGCGGCCCTCGGGCGGCTCGAGCCAGCCGGGGACGTGCGCCGGCTGGCCGCTCCGATCAGCGGGATCGGGGGCAGCCCACGCCTCACCGGCTTGCTGGTGGAGGAAGGCGATGTCGTTAATCGCGGCCAGTTGCTTGCCCGTTTTGACACCGCCCCCAGCCTGTTGGCCCAGCAGCGCCTGCTGGACGCGCGCCTCTCCAATCTCGACAGGCGTCTGCAGGTCCAGACCCGCGACATCCGTCGCTACCGCCAGTTGAGCCGCTCGGGCGCCATTCCCAGTGGAGAGCTCGACACCCGGGAGACGGCCCTGCTGGAACTGCAGGGTCAACGCAATGAAGCCTGGGCTGAGCGGGAGCGGATCAAGGCGGAACTGTTGCTCACCGAGCTCCGGTCGCCGATCGACGGTGTGGTGCTGAAACTCCATTCCCGGGTGGGCGAGCGTCCAGGTGACAACGGTGTGCTCGAACTTGGCGCCAGCATGCGAATGGAGGCCGTGGTGGAGGTTTACGAAAGTGACATTGACCGCGTCCGGCTCGGCCAGCCGGTGCGTCTGATCAGTGAAAACGGTGGCTTCCAGGGCACCCTCACCGGTGAGGTGATCCGGATCAGTCCCCAGGTGCGTCAGCGTTCCGTGTTGTCTACCGATCCCACGGGCGATGCCGATGCCCGGGTTGTGGAGGTGCGGGTGGCCCTCACGCCCGCGGATAGCCAGCGGGTGCGAGATCTCACCGGCCTCAAGGTGATTGCCCGGCTTGGGGCCGCCACCCCCGGTGCCGCTCGCGCAGGCGGCTGATGCTTGGACGCCTCTGGCAGGGCAGACGCATTCCCCTGGCCTGGCTGCTGCTGACGCGGCAGCCGGTGCGGCTGCTCGTGGCCCTAGCTGGGATCGCCTTCGCCGGCATTTTGATGTTCATGCAGCTCGGCTTCCGCGACGGGCTGTTCGATGCCAGCGTCACGATTCACCGGCTGTTTGACGCCGATCTGGCGTTGATCA
>JBIIQK010000193.1:0-3808 GCA_044342135.1 Cyanobium sp. | reverse complement strand
ATTTCCTCAATAGTGCGCTTCTCGCTCTCCTGACGCAGGGCCTCGGCGCGGGACTGGCCATCGGCGCGAATCTGGTCCGCTTTCTGCTGGGCGGCGGCCAGATCTTGCTGGGCCTGGGCCAGGGCAGAGGTGGCGGAGACCAGACGCTGCTCGGCGTCCTCAAGGTCGCTCAGAATCGCGTTGCGACGGCGCTCCAGGATGCTGCCAAGAAACCCGGGCAGAAACTTCCAGAGCCCGAAAATGACAATCGCCAGGTTGATGATGTTGGTCTCAAACGGATTGAGATTGAGACCAAAACCGCCATGGCTGGCGAGCAGGGTGGGAAGCAGAACGGTCATGAGGTGGCCAGCAAGCGGGACACGATCAGGTCACCGAGCTTGTCGGCATCCTTGTTGAGCTGGGTCATCGCCTGATCTCGCTGGGCATCGATCTCGCGGCGAGCCTGCTCACGGGAAGCATTGGCGTCGGCTGTAGCGGCTGCCAGGGCATCGCGGTACAGACGATCCATCTCCTGTTCCGCCTCCAAAATCAGCTTCTGGGACTGCTGGCGCGCGTCCTTGAGCTGTTCCTTGAGGTCGGATTCCAGCCGCTCAACCTGGGCCAGCTTCTGCTTGGCGTCGGCACGACTGGTGGAAATGAAGCTCTCGCGCTCCTCCACAGCCCGGCCAACGGGGCGGAAGAACAGCGAATTCAGAATGAAGGTGAGGAGAACCACCTGCACCGCCATGAGCGGCAGGGTGGCGTCGAGGTCAAACAGACCTCCCTCCGGGACACCTGCTTCGGCGAGCAGAAGCCAGCTGGTCATTGGGGCGAGGGCGCTGGAACGATCGGGCGGGATGGGCGGTCGTGAGGTTGGGAGGGCAGGGGCTCAAGCCCCCACCTTCCGTCCACTCACGCAACGATCAACCAGCGAAGGGGTTGGCGAACAGCAGCACCAGAGCGACCACAAGGCCGTAGATGGTGAGAGCTTCCATGAAGGCCAGGGACAGCAGCAGGGTGCCGCGGATCTTGCCTTCGGCTTCGGGCTGACGTGCAATGCCTTCAACGGCGCCGCCAGCTGCGGTGCCCTGACCGATGCCGGGGCCGATGGCACCGAGGCCGACAGCCAGGCCAGCGGCCACAACAGACGCAGCGGAGGTGATGGAATCCATGGTGGAGTGGGGGATGGGAGGCGCCGTGACAGCGCGTAGTGGACCGGGATTGAAACCCTGCGCCTGGGACATCCCCTGGGGGATGGGCCCGGGGTGCATCCGGACCTGCGCGAGGGAGATTTAGCAGAGCGCCGGAGCAGCCCAGCCAAGGGCAGAGCGCCTAGTGGTGCTCTTCGTGCACCGCCTCACCGATGTAGTAAGCGGCGAGGGTGGCGAAAATCAGAGCCTGAATGGCACTGGTGAACAGTCCCAGGAACATGGCCGGCAGGGGCACGATCAGGGGCACGAGGAATGCCAACACCGCCACCACCAGTTCGTCGGCAAGGATGTTGCCGAAGAGACGGAAGGAGAGGGACAGGGGCTTGGTGAAATCTTCGACGATCTTGAACGGGAGCATGATCGGGGTCGGCTCCACGTAGTACTCGAAGTACCGCAAGCCCTTACGGCTCAGACCGGCATAGAAGTAGGCCAGGGAAACCAACAGAGCCAGCGCAATCGTGGTGTTGATGTCCGCGGTCGGGGCACCGAGTTCGCCGCTGGGCAGATGAATCAGCTTCCAGGGCACCAGGGCTCCGCCCCAGTTGCTCACAAAGATGAACAGGAACAGGGTGCCGATGAACGGCATCCAGTCGCGGTAGGCCTTCTCACCGATTTGCTCGCGGGAGAGGTCGCGGATGTAGTCCCAGAGGAACTCCAGCAAATTCTGGGTGCCGCGGGGATCCCGCTCCAGCTTGCGGGTGCCCACCACCACCAGGGCCAACAGGGCACCGATCACAACCCAGGAGCTCAGGAAGACCTGGCCGTGGATTTTGAGGTTGCCGAGTTGCCAATAGAGGTGTTGACCAACCTCCAGTTCGGCAAAGGGGAGAAGGAGAGGCATCGGAGCCAGCGAAGGGGAGTTCGGGGTCGCCGGGGCGACGGAACGGAATGGAGCCTCAGGTGTCGAAGACAGCCTGAAGAATCAACGCCGGCTTGTAGAGCAGGAAGCCCAACAGGGCCGGCAGGGTGGAGAGCTGGGGAACCCTGGAAGACACCAGCACCAGAGCGACCGGCACCAGCAGCTGGGCCTTGCTCATGCGGCGGGAATTCTCTCCCAGCCGGGTGACGCTGCGGCTCAGCAGCCACAGGTAGAGCAGGCCGGCCATGGCACCCACGAACAGGCTGAAAGCCGTTGCGAGGGAACCGACGACGGCGGTAGCAACCACGGCGACTGCGGAGAGCAGCAGGGTGGCCAGCAACAGCCGGCGTTGCAGCCGGTAGTAGTCGTCCATGCCATTGCTGGGATCGAGCGGGGCACGATCGCCAGCGGCGGAGGGAACCACAGCCAGGGGGGACGCGCTGCTGGTGCCGTCCGTCTGATCCGACTCCACCGAGACCAGGGGAGCAGCCAATGCGGCTGGTCCAGGGTCGGGGAGTGAGGAACAGGGGAGGGAAACCGACAAGTGCGTTCAACCCCTGAAAAGGCGCGCGGAATCTATCACGGTCGGGTCACCGCACCGGCAGCAACACCCGTTGCTCCAGGAGCTCTCGGGCGACCGCAACCCGTTGCGCCACGGGCCAATCCAGGGGGAGCTGACCAATCTCCAGCTCGGGGGCGGCCTCGAGGGCCCGCATCAGGATCAGCCCCTCCTCGCTGAGGCTCAGGGGCATCAGGTCGGGGCCCATCAGGCTGGTGGAGGGCCAGCCCCAGAGACAGCGGTTGACCTGCCCCCGGGCAGCCAGCAGGGCGGCATCGGAGCTCCAATCGGGAACGGAGACCGGGCCCTTGCTGAGGAAAAACTCGAAGTGGCTGATGTCGGGGTCGAGCTCCTCCACCAGGGCCCACTGCTCCCGGGGGGACAGGGCCAGGGCCCGATCCAGCAGCTCACCCCGCAGCAGCCGGGCCGGCGACCAGACCTCCGGATTGGAGAAGCCGGCGAAGTCCAGCCCCGCTGAGGCCACAAAGGCCATCAGCCGCTCGAGGTTGTAGCTCGTCTCCTGGGGGTGGAGATACATGTCGGCGAAGTTGGCGTCGGCCGTCGTGTCCAGGGCCCAACGCTGCTCGTGGTGCCGGCGCAGCCGATTGGTCTCGGGCAGCTCCGCCAGCAGTTCTCGACCGAGGCGCAACCCCGCCTCGCCCGTGCCTGCCCCCAGCAGCGCCAAGGCCCGCTGGGTGCGATGGATTTCCCAGCGGCCACCGTCGGCATAGAGGAAGAGATGGAGCAGGCCACCGGGCTTCAACAGGCCGGCCAGGGCCTGCAGCCCCGCTTCCGGCTCGCGCAGGTGGTGCAGCACCCCCACCGAGTTGATGTAGTCGAACGGTCCCTCACCCGCCAGATCCAGCAGGCTGCGCTGCTCGATGCGCAGCTCGCTCACCTGCCCGGCGGCCCCGGACCGGCGGCAACGCTCGCGGGCCACCTCAAGGGTGCCCGGACTGATGTCCACCGCCAGCACCGAGGAGCCCGGATTGAGGTGGCAGAGGTAGTCGGTGCTGACACCCGTGCCACAACCGGCGTCGAGGATCCGCCAGGTGCGCGGCTCGCTGGCCGAACGGGAGGGCAGGACCCCGAAGGCGGCAGCCCAGGCACTGTCCACACACCAGCGCCAGTTGTATCCGGGGGGCGGTCCGTCCTGGAGGGGGTCGCCGGGGTAGGGGAAACGGTCGTAGAAGGCGCTCA
>JBIIQK010000194.1:0-3808 GCA_044342135.1 Cyanobium sp. | reverse complement strand
CTCCTTCTCCAGCTGGCGCACCTTCTCCCAGCTTTGGCGCAGGGCCAGGGCGCGGGCGCTGATGGTGACCATGCCGTCGGCGTTCTGCTCCCGGGTCACGAGCACTTCCACCTCCAAGCCCTTGGGGAAGCGCTCCTTGAGATTGGTGATCACCCCTAGGCCACATTCCTTTTTGGGCATGAAGCCGGGGGCCTTGCCGCCGATGTCGACATAGATGCCGTCGCTCTCCAGGCCGATCACCGTGCCTCGCACCACTTCCCCGGTGGTGCCATGGGGTTCGTGGTCGTCGAGGGCGGCCAGGAAGGCCTCTTCATCAAAATCGAAATCGTCGACGCTGCGTGCCGGCGCCGCCACGGCCTGGGACGTCGCGGCAGGCGCGGTCTTGGCCGGGCGCTGACGGCCCGGGTCCGGGCCCAGCAGGTCGGCCATGGTGAGGCCCTCCATGGCCCCCAGGTCAAACAGGTCGTCGTCGCTCCGCTCAGGGGTGCGTGCCGGGGCTCGAACCGGTGCTGCCGCCGCCGGGCTGGGCGCCTGGGGGGCGAGGGCTGGCTCGGGGGACTCTGCCGACGGGGCCGGGGGTGCGGGGGGCTCGTCCTTGCGGATCATCAGCACTTGGGGAGGCTTGCGCAGGGGCGCCACCGGCTGGGGCCTGGCGGCACCGGGGGGCACGGGCCGGGAGGATGCAGACGAGGGCGGTTGGCTGCCGGTACCGGCCATCTCCACTGGGGGCTGAGAGCTCCACACTGTAGAGATCAGTTCTGACGTGATGGAGCATTCGCGCCACCTGCAGCAGCTGGCCTGGCCCCAGGTCGAGCTGGTCGCGGCCCGACCGGGCAGCACGGTGGTCTGGCCCTGGGGGGCGGTGGAACAGCACGGCCCCCACCTGCCGCTGGGCACCGACGGCCTCTTCGCGGAGCGGGTGCTGGATGCGGTGCTGGCCCGGCTGGATGGGGAGTTGCCGGTTCTGCGACTGCCGCTGCAGAGCATCGGCTTCTCCCCGGAACACCGGGGCTTCAGCGGCACCCTCAGCCTCCCCCCCCACCAGTTGATCGATCAGTTGGTGGCCGTGGGACTCGAGCTGGCTGCCGCCGGTTTCCAGCGCCTCGTGCTGTTCAACGCCCATGGGGGCCAGATTGCGCTGTTGCAGACGGCTGCTCGCCAACTCCGTTCTGAACGCCCCGAGCTGGCGGTGCTGCCCTGCTTCCTCTGGAACGGACCGGAGGGAATCGCCGCCCTGATTCCCGAGCCGGAGCGTTCCGCCGGGCTCCATGCCGGTCTGGCGGAAACCAGCCTCATGTTGCACTTGGCCCCCGACTTGGTGGGCCCGGACCGCCCTCGCGATGGCCATCGGGGCGGCCCGATTCCCCAGGGGTGGAGCCTGGAGGGCCAGGCCCCTCTGGCGTGGCTCACCCAGGACCTCAGCTCCTCCGGGGTGATCGGCGATGCCGGAGGCGCGTCGGCTGCCCTGGGTGCCCAGTTGTTTGAGCGGTTGGTTGAGGGGTGGCGACAACGGCTGGATGCCCTGTTGCGCAGTTCGTGGCCGGCTTCTGACCTGGAGCCCGGCCACCGGCCAGATCCCAGCTGAGGGTGGTTACAGTCAAAGGATCTGTTCCGATCGCGCGGTAGCCATGGCAACCCTTGCTTCCCCAGCCATGTCCGAGGCCTTTGCCGCCGACCAGCTGCCCGACTTCAGCACCGACTCCTACAAGGACGCCTACAGCCGCATCAACGCCATCGTGATCGAGGGCGAGCAGGAAGCCCACGACAACTACATCTCCATCGGCACCCTGCTTCCCGACCAGGCTGAGGAGCTCGCCCGGCTGGCCCGCATGGAGCTGAAGCACATGAAGGGCTTCACCGCCTGCGCCAACAATCTCGGCGTCACGGCTGACATGCCGTTCGCCAAGGAATTTTTTGCCCCCCTGCACGGCAATTTCCAGAAGGCCCTGGCCGAGGGCAAGGTGACCACCTGCCTGTTGATCCAGGCCATCCTGATTGAAGCCTTTGCCATCTCGGCCTACCACATCTATATCCCTGTGGCCGATCCCTTCGCCCGCAAGATCACCGAGGGTGTGGTCAAGGACGAATACACCCACCTCAACTACGGCCAGGAGTGGCTCAAGGCCAACCTGGACACCTGCCGCGAGGAGCTTGAGCAGGCCAACCGCGACAACCTGCCCCTGGTGCGCAAGATGTTGGAGCAGGTGGCCGGCGACGCGGCCGTGCTGCACATGGACCAGGAAGACCTGATGGCCGATTTCCTCAGCTCCTACCAGGAAGCCCTGATGGAAGTGGGACTCACCTCCCGGGAGATCGCCAAGATGGCCGCCGCCGCCCTGGTTGGTTGAGGTTTGACCAGAGCAGACGTGGCAGGATGTAGCGTCCGCGACATCCTCTGGGGTTGCCCATGTTCGGCCTGATCGGTCACTCCACAAGCTTTGAGGAGGCCCGCGCCAAGGCCCGCACCCTCGGCTTCGACGAGTTTGCTGACGGGGATCTGGATGTCTGGTGCAGCGCTCCTCCCCAGTTGGTGGAGCGCCTTCAGGTGACGAGCGCCACGGGCAAGACGATCGAAGGGGCCTACATCGATTCCTGTTTTGTGCCGGAGATGCTCAGCCGGTTCAAAACGGCCCGGCGCAAGGTGCTCAGCGCCATGGAGCTCGCCCAGAAAAATGGCATCGACATCACGGCCCTAGGTGGCTTCACCTCGATCATTTTCGAGAACTTCAACCTGCTCAAAGAGCAGCAGATCCGCTCCACCACCCTCCAATGGGAGCGTTTCACCACCGGCAACACCCATACCGCCTGGGTGATCTGCCGTCAGGTGGAAACCAATGCCCCCCGGCTCGGGATCGACCTGGCCCAGTCCACGGTGGCGGTGGTGGGTGCCACCGGAGACATCGGCAGTGCGGTGTGTCGCTGGCTGAGCCAGCGCACCGGCGTCAAGGAGCTGTTGTTGGTGGCCCGCCAGCCCCAGCCGCTCCTGGACTTGCAACAGGAGCTGGGCGGGGGACGGATCCTCAGCCTGGAGGAAGCCCTGCCGGAAGCTGATGTGGTGGTCTGGGTGGCCAGCCTGCCCCAGACCCTGACCATCGACGCCGAGAATCTCAAGTCGCCCTGTCTGATGATCGATGGCGGCTATCCCAAAAACCTCGATACCAAGGCCAATGGGGAGGGCATCCATGTGCTCAAAGGTGGAATCGTCGAGTTCTTCAGCGACATCACCTGGCAGATGATGGAAATGGCTGAAATGGATAATCCCAAACGGCAGATGTTTGCCTGCTTTGCAGAGGCCATTTTGCTTGAGTTTGAAGGGATCCATACCAACTTCAGCTGGGGCCGCAACAACATCAGCCTCGAAAAAATGGACCTGATTGGTGCGGCTTCCGAGCGCCATGGTTTCCATACCCTGGGTCTCGCCCTGCCTGCGGATCCCGCCTCGGCCGATCTCAACCAGCCAGCCCTCACCCCGGCCTGACCCCACCAACCCTTTGCGGGTTGCCTTCCCCTTTCCCCTCCCGACATCCCCGCCATGGCCCGTCGCGCCCTGCTGGAGTTCGAAAAACCGTTGGTTGAGCTCGAGGAGCAGATCGAACAGATCCGCCAGCTGGCGCGGGATTCGGAAGTGGACGTGAGCCAGCAGCTGCTCCAGCTCGAAACCCTGGCCACGCGCCGCCGCAAGGACATTTTTGATGCCCTGACCCCCTCCCAGAAAATCCAGGTTGCCCGCCACCCCCAGCGGCCCAGCACCCTGGACTACATCCAGGTGATCACCGACGAGTGGCTGGAGCTGCATGGCGATCGGCGT
>JBIIQK010000192.1:0-3848 GCA_044342135.1 Cyanobium sp. | reverse complement strand
CATTGCACCTGCACACCGCGGGGACTGCGGCGGATCACCCCTGTGGCCTGCACCAGCCCGGTAAACATCCGCTGTCCAGCCCAGGAAGAACCAATCTGGCCATAATCGGACAAAGGGCTCGGCGGGCAAGCCATGGTCGAGATGCGCGTTGCCGGAATCGGCCTGGATGCGGCCAGTCGCAGCCCGATTGTGCTGTTGCGCGATCCTTCGGGCCGGCGTCAGGTGCCGATCTGGATCGACCAGGCCCAGGCCCAGAACATCCTGGCCGGCCTCAGCGACGAGCCCCCACCCCGGCCCCTCAGCCACGACCTGATGGCCTCCCTGATCGACGCCGGCGGCCTGCGGCTCGACCGGGTGGTGATCCACACCATTGAAGACAGCACCTTCCGGGCCGTGCTGAAACTCATCCCGGCCCATCCCGCAGCGGCTGGGGACGCGGGCGTTGGGGAGCCGGGTTCCGGCGACGCCAAACCCGCCACCAGCCTGGAGCTGGACGCCCGGCCCAGCGACGCCATCGCCCTGGCCCTGCGCACCCAGAGCCCCATCTGGATGCTGGAGGAAGTGGTGGCCGATGCCTCCATCCCGGTGGATGCGGAAGCCGATGCGGAAGACCAGGACAATTTCCGCCGCTTCCTCGACAGCACCAGCCCCGCCGACCTGGTGCGCCACCTGCGCCAGGCCAGGCCCGAGCCGGAAGCCCTTCAGGACCAGCCCCCCCCAGCCAAAGGTCCCGGGGAGGACGATGACGACAGTGCCGGCGCCGGCTGAGCAACCGGGCGAGCCCGACCCAGGCCAGCAGCTGCGCCCCTTCGGTGCCGGGCCACCGGTGTCGGCTTTCAGCCTGGGCACCATGCGCGCCCTGGGCAGCCCGGCCCAGATGGAAGCGGTGCTGCGGGCCGCCCTGGCCGCCGGCATCAACCATCTGGAAACGGCGCCGGCCTACGGCCCCGCCGAAACCTTTCTCGGCCAGGCCCTCGCCGCCCTGGCCCGGGACAACCTGGCGCCCCCGGGCGGCTGGCGCATCACCAGCAAGCTGCTGCCCGGGTCCGATCTGGCCACGGCCCAGGGCCAGCTGCGCGCCATCCTCCAGCGCCTCGGTGGGGGGCCCCTCACCAACCTGGCGGTGCATGGCCTCAACACCCCCCAGCACCTGGACTGGGCCCTGCGGGGCCCGGGCGCCGAGCTGCTCGCCTGGGCCCAGGGCGAAGGACTGGTGGGCCAGGTGGGCTTCACCAGCCACGGCAGTGCGGAGCTGATCGAAGCGGCCCTGGCCTCGGGGAGCTTCCGCTTCTGCAGCCTGCATGTGCACCTCTTCGACCAGACGCGCCTGGCCCTGGCCCGAGCCGCCCTCGCCAACGGCATCGGCGTGCTGGCCATCTCCCCAGCCGACAAGGGCGGCCGCCTCTACGACCCACCGCCCGAACTGGTGGCCGACTGCGACCCGTTCCACCCCCTCGAACTGGCTTACCGCTTTCTGCTGGATCAGGGGATCTCCACCCTGAGCCTGGGGGCCGAGCAGCCGGGCGATCTGGCCTGGGCCGCCGCCATCGCCGGGCCCTCGGCGAGCAGCAAGGTCTGCAGCCAAGCCAGCCCGGAAAGCGCCTGGCTCAGCCCACCCCATCGCGCAGCCCTGGAACGGCTGGCCTCAGCAGGCCGGGAACGGCTGGGCACCGAGCGCTGCGGCCAGTGCCGGGCCTGCCTGCCCTGCCCCAACGGCGTGCCGATCCCCGAACTGCTGCGCCTGCGCAACCTGGCCGTGGGCCACGGCATGGAGGTGTTTGCCAGCGAGCGCTACAACCTGATCGGCCGCGCCGGCCACTGGTGGGAGGAGCGCAATGCCGAAGCCTGCCAAGCCTGCGGGGCCTGCCTGCCCCGCTGCCCCCACGATCTGCCGATCCCGGCCCTGCTGGCCGATACCCACCGGCGCCTGGCCGCCGCTCCGCGGCGGCGGCTCTGGGGCTGACGGCTAGGGGGCAGCCGCATCCCAGAGGTTCTGCTGGGCCAGTTGCTGGGCCAGGGTTAGGGGGGGCAGGCTCCAGCAGCGGCCCAGGAGGGCATCGCCCGGGAGCAGCAACGCCGCCATCGCCTCCGGAAAGCGCCGGGCCACGGGGGCCAGCACCGCCTGGGGCAGGGGCGGCACCCAGCCTTTGGCCAGCAGCGGTTCGAGCAGCGACGGCTCCAGAACCGCCCCGAGCCACTCCAGCGGTGGAGGGGGCTCCTGGCCAGCCTGGGCTTGGGAGGGCGCCGGCCGCAGCAGCAGCTGCCAACTCAGCGGGGCCCCGCTGTCAGGCCAGATCACCGCCAGGCGCTGGTCGCGGCGCAGCAGGGGAATCAGCCGCTGCAAGGGCAGCAAGGCCGCCTCGGCATCGCCACTGAGCAACAGGCTGAGGCCGTCGCGGTCGTCGTAGGCCAGGGCCTGGGCCCGCAGCCGCTCCAACTGCTGAAAATCGCCCTGGACGATCTCCAGGCTGATGCGGGGGCTGGAGGGCAGCACCAACCGACCCCGCAGGCTCGGGTCGAGCAGCAGCGACCAGCCCTGCTCGCGGCGAGCCACCAGATCGGGACGGTTGCGCAGGGCGATCACCCAGGGGCTGTAGGCCCAGGGGAAGGCGAGTTCAGCAGGCCCCCCCGCTGGGCCGAACAGCCGGGCCACGCCAGCGCTGAAGGGAGCCAGACGGGCCCAGAGCCGGGGCGCCCCGAAGGACTGCAGCCGCGCCCGGTCCAATCCACTGGCCCAGCCATCGCTGAGGGCCACCAAGCCAGGCCCAGGTGCAGGCCGACCACCCTCCGCCGCGAATCCGGCTCGCTGGACCGCCGCCGGATCCGCCAGCGCCCGGGAACGCCAGGGGACCGGCAGCTGCTTGAGCCAGGCGGCGGGCAGCTCCCCCTCCACCAGCAGCAGCTCGGGGCCATTGGCCGGGCGGCAGGCGGCCAGCAGGCCGGCCGCCACGCCCAGTTGCAGGAGCTGGCGGCGGGAGAGCGATCCGGGGACAGGTGCCATGGCAGCGACCCTAAACACCGGGATCCCCCAGGCCAAGCTCGATCCGGCAGGCCCGATCACAGGCGGCCGCCAGGGCCGCCGGGTCCCGCCCGGCCAGCTGCCACAGCACGGCCAGTCCGCCCGCCCCCACACCTTCTTTCACATAGCCGCGCTCGTAATCCCGCAGGGCCGCACTGGCACAACCGTGGAAGCGCAGCCCCGCCACCTCCAGCCGCGGCTGCACCTGCCAGCGGGCGCCGATGCGCTCCAGCAACAGGCTCAGATCGCTGTCCGGCTCCTCCGCCACCCAGGCCGTGGTCGCCACCACCAACCGCTCCGCCAGGGCCGGCCGTGCCGCCACCGGGGCCAGCTCTAGGGCCAGGGCGAGCACGGCCGCCATCTGGCTGCCCCCGGCCAGCAGCACCGGCGTGCCCCGGGCCGCCGCGGCCCCCACCAGGCCCGTGGCCAGAGCCTGCATCGGATCCCCCACCGCGGCCAACACCGCCACGGGATCGGCCAACCCGGCCCCACCGCCGCCGCAACCCGCCGCTGCCAGGCCCTGCCGCACCAGGGCCGCCTTGAGGTCGTGGGCGGGCTGGCGCAGGCTGCCACTCACCAGGCCGGATGCCGCCACCCCAAGCCCCTCCAGCACGGCCAGGGCGGTGCTGGTGCCCCCAGGCACGCACTCCGCCACCACCAGCGGCACGGTTGGATCCCAGCGGTTCCCCCACCGGGTCCCCCGCTGCAGCAGGGCCACCACCCGGGCCGGATCCAGGGCCCGGCCGGTACTGAGGCAGCGGGCCGGGCCGGCGCTCTCCAACCCGGGCAGGCGCAGGTGCGGCACCGCCGCCGCAATGGGGCAGCCCAG
>JBIIQK010000016.1:0-13237 GCA_044342135.1 Cyanobium sp. | reverse complement strand
GGCCTGGGCCCTGGCCCAGGGGGCCATCGCCCTCGCCAACCTCGCCCCGTTCGATCCGCTCGGCCTCCGCCTCCACCTCATCCCAGAACAGCTGCAGCTCCTGACGCAGGCGCTCGGGCGCGTCCTGGGCCAGCAGGGCCAGATTGGCCGCCGCATCCACCAGGCCACTGCCAACCCGGGCTCCGAGACGCTGCAGAGCAGCCTGCAGCAGCGATTGCGGCCCACTCATCGCGGCCCCACCTCGGGGGAGGGCTGGGGCTGATCAGCCCCAGGCAACTGGGGAGGGGGCGGGGCGTCCGCCCTGGGAGCTGCCGGCTCCGGGTCTGCCGGCAGCTCCGAAGCAGCCTCCAACTCCTCGCGGGTGAGCCGGGCTTCGGCCTCAGCCGTGGGGCGGGCCTCGGGCTGGGCGGCCGGTTGGTCCGCGTCCGTTTGCCGCTCGAGCTCCAGCAGATCCAGAGTGCCGCGCACCTCCTGGCTGTCGGCCCCAAACCGCAGCCGCAGGCTGTCCAAGGAGGTGCCGGGAAAAGGACGCACCTCAAAGCCCTGGCCGAGCCGCACCAACGAGGGCCATTGCAGGGCCAGCAACCGGTGGGTCAGGCCATAGCCGAGGCCGAAGCAGACGCCGGCCAGCAACGGCACCTGCCAGCGGGGCCGGGGGCGAGGGGGCGTGGAGACCGGAGCGGGGGCTTGCACCATCGCTCCAGTCTGGCCTGTGCCCGCCTACGTCGTGTAATCGGCGTTGATGCGGACGTACTGATCCGAGAGGTCACAACCCCAGGCCAGGCCGCAACCCGGCCCATCACCCACCACCAGGCGGATCAGCACCGTGTCGTCATCGAGATAGGTTCCGGCGGCGCGCTCCCGCAGATAGGCGCTGGCGGCGGAGCGATCAAAAGCCAGGGGCTGGCCGGAGGCCATCAGCTGGTGCGGCCCCAGCCAGAGGGCCACGGCCTCAGGATCGAAGGGCACCCCGGCGCGACCGGCGGCGGCCACAATCCGGCCCCAGTTGGGGTCGCGGCCGTGCACGGCGCACTTCACCAGCGACGAACCGCAGATGGTTCGGGCGATGGCGCGGGCACCGGCGTCATCCGCCGCCCCCTCCACCCGCACCTCCATCAGGCAGGTGGCCCCCTCGCCATCGCGGGCGATCGCCTGGGCCAGATGCTGCGACACCGCCGTCAGGCCGGCCTCCAGGGCGTCATAGAGCTCGGGGCTCAGGGGGTCGCCGGCTGCAAAGGCCAGGAACGTGTCGTTGGTGCTGGTGTCGCCGTCCACCGTGATCGCATTGAAGGAGCGGTCCACCGCCCGCGTCACCATCGCCTGCCACACCGCGGCCGGCACGCCCGCATCGCAGGTGAGGTACCCCAGCATCGTGGCCATGTTGGGGTGGATCATCCCCGAGCCCTTGGCCATGCCGCCGATGCGCACCGTGCGGCCACCCAGGTCGGCCTCGAGGGCGATCTGTTTGTCCACCAGATCGGTAGTGAGGATCGCCCGGGCCGCTTCAGCTCCCCCCTCGGAGCTGAGGGCCTCGGCCAGAGGGTCCAGGCCCGCCAGCAGGGTGTCCATGGGGATCGGCACACCGATCACGCCCGTGGAGCAGATCAGCACCTCGTCGGGAGCCAGACCCAACCGATCAGCGGCGGCCTGGGTGGCCCGCAGGCTGTCGATCAGGCCCCGATCGCCCGTGCAGGCATTGGCCTGGCCCGAATTGGTGAGCACCGCCCGGGCGTGGCCACCGCTGGCCGCCAGCCGCTCGGCGCAGAGATCCACGCAGGCGGCCCGCACCAGGGAGGTGGTGAAGGTGCCGGCGCACACCGCGCCTTCCGGGGCGAGCAACAGGGACAGATCGGGATTGCCCGAGGCCTTCAGGCCCGCCGTGATTCCCGCCGCCAGGAAACCGTTGGGGGCAGTGACGCCGCCGGAAATCGGGTGCCAGGAATAGGGCACGGCAGGGGATTGCAGCCAGACTCCATCTTGCTGGGCTGGCGTCACTGCGATCGGGGCGGAGCGGGCCGAGCATCACCCAGGAATCCATTGAGGGTCTCCAGCAAGATGCGCGACTGCGCGGCGGCGTCCTCCACTTCCTTCAATGCCTGGAGCAACTCAGGCTTGATCTGCTCCAGGTTGGTGGTCATCACTTGCGTGGCTTCCTGAGCGCGAGCGCCGGTACGTCGCACCGCAGCCGCCGTTGGGGGCAGCTCGCGGCTGGTCTCCAGGCCGACCATTAACTGCTCAATCGTGGGCACGGCGCGATAGCCCACGGCAAACGTATCGGGGATTCCGGCCGCGGGCCTAGGCGCAGCTGCGAGATCGATCAGCCGATCCCCAAGGAGAGAATCCTGGGTGATTCTTCCAACGCTACTGGGACTCACAAGACCTTTGTAATAGGCCGGCAGACGCAACCTGAGGGCCACATCTCCTGTAGGGCGCAGTGCAAGCGACTGAACCACGCCCACCGTGACACCAGAAAGGCGAACGGGGCTGCCAGGGCGCAATCCCTGACCATTCGGGACCTTGAGCTCAATAATGATTTGGGGCTCAAAGAGACCCTGACGGCGGCCAAACTGAACGGCCAAAGCCACGAGGACCCCCAGACCACTGCCCAAGAACAACAGGATCAAGCCATGGCGAAATTCACGGCGCAAGAACGTGTCAATTCGAAGGGATGGACCCTCTGGAGGAGCAGCTTCTTTCATAACGACAAAGGAGCCGAAAAAGGGACAATCTCAAAAATCAGCTCGAGGACAAGCAAGAGAATGAGCAGACGGAAGAGATCGCTGGCGACGGCCATGCTGCTTTCGGAGGGACTGGATTGCAAAGGCGGCCAGCGCTCAATCACCGCGACCATCGACAAGGCGGAAAAGAGTCCGACCCTGATCAAGCCACTGAGAACCACGACTGGATTGAGAGCCTGGCCGACAACCTGAAACTCGAGTAAGTCGAGCCGATAGTCCGACACACAAATCGCCGCAAGAAGGGTGATCGCGACACTTTGAAGATACAAGACACAGGCCGAGAGCGCGCCTCCTAAAACGATGATCTGGGGACGGCAACGCAGCCACGGCGAGGCACCACGACGCAGATGGTGAACCGCCAGACTCAGCGGTGTGACTGAACGGATCAGGAAAATGATGATAATGGAAAGGACGCCGAGACTCTGCGTCACCAGAAGGGTCATCAGCTGCAGGCTCAATGTGCTGCCAATCCCTGGCAGCAGACCCGCAGCGAGAACGAAGCCCCCACCCAACAACAGCGCCATTAACGCCACAACACCGACGGATTGCACCCCGGTGGCATAGAGAACAAGCTGGAGGTCGACCCACCAGCTCTGACATTGCAGCAATGGCCTCTCGACTGGATGTCCCAACAGATTATTGAGTGAAACAAGCGATGCCACCATCCCGTTCCCAACGCCGCATCGGCCTCACCGGCGGCATTGCCACGGGCAAGAGCAGCGTGGGGCGACTCCTGGAGCAGCAGGGCCTACCGCTGCTCGATGCGGATGGCTACGCACGAGAGGCCCTGGCCCTCGGAACACCAGGTGAAAAAGCGGTGTTGGAACGCTACGGGGATGGGGTTCGGGCCCCCGGCGGAACCATCGACAGGGCCGCCCTCGGGCAGATCGTGTTTGGGGATGGGAGCGAACGCCGCTGGCTGGAAGGCCTGGTGCATCCGATCGTGCGCCGCCGTTTCGAGCAGGCACTGGAGCAGCACGCCGGCGCTGCAACGGTGGTGCTGATGATCCCGCTGCTGTTTGAAGCAGGGCTGGAAGGCCTCTGCAGCGAGGTGTGGCTGGTGGACTGCGACGAGGCGCAACAACTGGAGCGGCTGATGGCCCGCGATGGCCTCAGCACAGCTGAGGCCCAGACCCGCGTGGCCGCCCAGTGGCCCCTAACGCGCAAACGGCCATTGGCCACTGTGGTGATCGACAACCGCGACCAACCCAATGCCCTGGCTGCCCAGGTAGATCAGGCCCTCAGGCAGCCTTGATCCAATTGATCAGGGCTGGGTAATCCAGGATGAACCGGATGGCGAGCAAGACAAACATCAGCGCCAGACTAGAAAACACAAGCTTCAGCTTCTGACTGGAAAGATTCAGAAGAGACAGGTCGTTGCCCTGCGTGTTGACAATTTTCCGAAAGCCCTTTGCTGCTTGATTGAGCTGATAGGCCGCGAACAATGCCGCCAGAGCCTGGAAGGCATCATCAAGGGTGCGCAGCATCAAGGCGATCTTGCCACTTGCAATCACATTGAAGAGGAATGATGCATTGGCAATGGCATACACTAGCAGCGCCAGAGCCGAAACCGTGCATAAATTAGCAAGGGCACTGAAATGCTTGTTTTCAGCGGCGCCAAACTCGAACTGGGAGCTGGTCACTTGATCAAATCAAGATATGACAGGAAGACCCTAGCCAGTCCGCAAACAAAAGCAAAGTCAGTGACTTTAATTAACAACCTTTGACTTGGGTGGTTCATCCAAACCAGTCAGGCACTCAACCGTTGAGCTTGGCGATGAGGATCTGATTCGCCAGTTTGGGGTCGGCTTTGCCGCCGGTTTGCTTCATCAGCTGGCCCACAAAGAACCCCTGCAGCTTGGTTTTGCCGCCGCGGAAGGCCTCCACCTCCTCAGGGTGGGCCGCCAGCAGCTCCTCCACGATCGCCGTGATCGCAGCAGGGTCGCTGATCATGCCCAGCCCGCGCTCCTCCACGATCGCCTTGGCAGAGCCGCCCTGCTCGAGGAGCTCCGGCAGGATCTCCTTGGCGATCTTGCCGCTGATCACGCCGCCCTCGATCAGCTGCACCATCTCGGCTAGCTGCTCGGGCTGGAGGGGAAGCTCCGCGATCGACAGCTTGTTGGCATTCACATGGGCGGCGATGTCGCCGGTGACCCAGTTCGCCACCGCCTTGGCGTCGGCGCCGGCGGCCACGGCGGCCTCGAAGTATTCGGCCATGGCCCGCTCATCGGTAAGCACCCGGGCGTCATAGATCGAGAGACCCAGCTGGTCGGCGTAGCGGTGGCGCTTGGCAGCCGGGAGTTCCGGCAATTCCGCCCGCCAGGCCTCGCGCTGGGCCTCGCTCACCTCGATCGGACCAAGATCCGGATCGGGGAAGTAGCGGTAATCGCTGGCACCTTCCTTGCCGCGCATGCTCTTGGTGAGCTGCTTGCCCTCGTCCCAAAGACGGGTTTCCTGAACCACCGGCTCGCCAGCCTCATAGGCCTTGATCTGGCGCTGAATCTCATAATCAATCGCCTTCTGGATGGCGGAGAAGGAGTTCATGTTCTTGATCTCCACCTTCGTGCCGAAGGGGGCATCCGGGCCACGCCGCACGGAGATGTTGACGTCGCAGCGCAGGGAACCCTCCTGCATGTTGCCGTCGCTCACCCCGAGGTAGCGCATGATCCGTCGGATCTCCGAGGCATACTCCGCCGCCTCCCGGCCCGTGCGCAGATCCGGCTTGCTGACGATCTCGGCCAGGGCCACACCGGCGCGGTTGTAGTCCACGAGCGAGTGGGTGGAACCGGCCAGACGATCGCTGCCGGCGTGCACGAGCTTGCCCGCGTCCTCCTCCATGTGCAGGCGCTCAATGCCGATGCGCTTCAGATAGGTGTCTTTCCCCTTTTCAGCCACCTCCACCTCGATCCAGCCGTCCTCAGCGATCGGTTCGTCGTACTGGGAGATCTGGTAGTTCTTGGGCAGGTCGGGATAAAAATATTGCTTGCGGTCAAACTTGCTGTGTTCAGCGATGTGGAGATTGAGGGCCAGTCCAGCCTTCACCGCATACTCGAGCACCTTCTGATTAAGCACCGGCAAAGTGCCCGGCAGGCCGCATACCACCGGGTCGATGTGGGTGTTGGGGTCATCGCCAAAGGCGGTGGAGGCGCTGGTGAAGATCTTGCTGGCGGTGCCCAGCTGCACGTGGGTCTCCAGGCCGATCACGGCTTCCCACTCGGCCTGTGCTGCCCCTGCCATTGCTGCTCTCCTGCTCCGGTGCGTGGGCTGATCCTATGGAAGGGCACCTAGGTTGTTGCCATGGCCGCCGTCCAGGAACCGGTGCTGATCCTCGGTGGGGGCCTGATGGGCCTGGCCATCGCCCACCAGCTGGCCCGCCGCGGGGAGTCGGTGCTGGTGCTGAGCCGCCGCCGCAGTGAAGCCGCCGGCTTTGTGGCTGCAGGCATGCTGGCGCCCCACGCCGAGGGACTCCGGGGCGACCTGCTTGCCCTCGGCCAGGCGAGCCTGACGCGGATTCCCGCCTGGGTGGCGCAGATCGAAGCCGACAGTGGTCTGCCCTGCGGCCTGCGGCCCTGCGGAATCGTGGTGCCCTTCGCCAGCGTGGCGCAGCGGGACGCCTATCCCACCGCCGCCTTCGGCCAACCGCTCGATCGCCAGGCCCTAGAGCGGGAAGTTCCTGGCATCGGAGCAACCTGGCAGGCAGGACTGCTGTTTGAGCAGGACGGCCAGATCGATAACCGCCGGCGGCTGATGCGGGCCCTGGAGCGGGCCTGCGTGGAACTGGGGGTGACCTTTCAGGAAGGCACCGAGGTGCTTGGGCTGGAGCGCGACGACGTCGGAGCCCTCCAGGGGGTGCACCTGCGCAATGCGGCGGGCGAAGCGCAGCGGCTGCCGGCCCGGCGGGCCGTGCTGGCCTGTGGCGCCTGGAGCGCCCAGCTGCTACCGCAGCTGCCGGTGTTCCCGGTGAAGGGCCAGATGCTGTCGCTGCAGGGGCCGAGGCAGGCCCTGGGGCGGGTGATTTTTGGCCCTGGCACCTACCTGGTGCCGCGGGAGGACGGACTGCTGGTGGTGGGGGCCACCAGTGAGGCCGCGGCGGGCTTCAGCGAGGGGCTCACACCCACTGGCCAACGCCAGCTGCAGGACGGCATCGCCGCCCTGCTGCCCGCAGCCAGCAACTGGCCACCGATGGAGCGCTGGTGGGGCTTTCGCCCCTGCACCCCCGACGAAGCCCCCCTCCTGGGAACCAGCCCCATTCCGGGGCTGTGGCTGGCCGCCGGCCACCACCGCAACGGGGTGCTACTGGCTGCCATCAGCGCCGAGCTACTGGCGGCAGCCCTCAGCCCGGCCGGGCCTGACCCGGCGCAGGCGCGGCAGTTGACCCGGTTCCGCTGGGACCGCTTTCGCTGAGCCGTGACCCACAAGAAAGCCCCCGCCGCAAGGCAGGGGCTCGGGGGTCAGCCCCGGGGGCGATCAGCCCTCGACGCGCCAGGCCTGGTCGGCGGGGGTCCAAACACTCAGCTCGGAGGGCTGGAACCACAAGCCGATTTCGAACTGGGCGGTTTCGGGGGCATCGGAGCCGTGGATCACATTGCGGCCGATGTTCACCGCCAGGTCGCCGCGGATGGTGCCGGGCTCAGCCTCCAGAGGCTTGGTGGCGCCGATCAGCTTGCGAGCGCTGGCGATCACGCCGTCGCCTTCCCACACCATGGCCACCACCGGACCGGAGGTGATGAAGTCCACGAGGCCGGCGAAGAAGGGACGCTCGCGGTGCACGCCGTAGTGGCTCTCGGCCAGCTCGCGGCTGGGGGTGAGCTGCTTGAGGCCCACCAACTTGAAACCCTTGCGCTCAAAGCGGCCGAGGATTTCGCCTACCAGGCCGCGCTGAACGCCGTCGGGCTTGATGGCAATGAATGAGCGTTCGGCGGCCATGGGAAGAAGGGCAATCCGGCCCATCGTCTGCGGCGGCCCTGCCCGTTGGCAAGCACAGTGGTGCCGTGATCACCGCCCCAAGCCACCCCCCTGCCGTGAGCGCGCCCTGCCCCCCAACCTGGACTGCCGCCGACAGCGCGGCCCTCTATGGGCTGGATCGCTGGGGTGACCCCTACTTCTCCGTGAGCGATCGCGGCCACGTGATGGTGCAGCCCAGGGGCGACCGGGGCGGCTCCCTCGACCTGGTGGAGCTGGTGCAAGAGCTGCAGGGCCGCGACCTCTCCCTGCCCCTGCTGATCCGCTTCGACGACATCCTCGAAGACCGGCTCGAACGCCTGCACGCCGCCTTTGAGCGGGCGATTGCCCAGTACGGCTACGCCGGCTGTTACCAAGGTGTGTTTCCGGTCAAATGCAACCAGCAACGCCATGTGGTGGAGGAGCTGGTGGCCTGCGGCCGGCGCTGGCATTTCGGCCTGGAAGCCGGCAGCAAGGCCGAACTGCTGATCGCCCTGTCACTGATCGACGACCCCGAGGCGCTGTTGATCTGCAACGGCTACAAGGACCAGAGGTACATCGAAACGGCGATCCTGGCCCGGCGCCTCGGCCGCCAGCCCGTGGTGGTGATCGAGCAGGCCGACGAGGTGGAGCGGATCATCGCCGCCAGCCGTGAACTGGGCGCCGCTCCCCTGATCGGCATCCGCGCCAAACTCTCAGTCCGCAGCACCGGCCGCTGGGGCAGCTCGGTGGGGGAGCGGGCCAAATTCGGCTTGTCGGTGCCCGACCTGCTGGCCACGGTGGAAGCCCTGCGCGCCGCCGACCTGTTGGGCGAACTGCGGCTGCTGCACTTCCACGTGGGCAGCCAGATCAACGACATCGCCGTGCTCAAGGACGCCCTGCAGGAGGCCGGCCAGATCTACGGCGAGCTCACTCGCCTCGGTGCACCCATGGGCTATCTGGATGTGGGGGGTGGCCTGGGGATCGACTACGACGGCAGCCGCACCGCCAGCGCCGCCTCCACCAACTACTCCCTGCAGAACTACGCCAACGACGTGGTGGCCACGGTGCGGGAGTGCTGCGAGCCCCACGGCATTCCCGTGCCGACGCTGGTGAGTGAGAGCGGCCGGGCAATCGCCAGCCACTTCTCGGTGCTGGTGTTCGACGTGCTCGGTGCCGGCAACCTGCCGGGAGCCGTGCCTCCACCGCAGGAGGACGAAGCCCTGATCCTGCGCAACCTGCGCCTCACCTACGCCGCCATCACGGCGCCGGGGGCCGGACTGGACGCCCTGCAGGAGGCCTGGAACGACGCCCTCAAGTTCAAGGACGATGCCCTGGCCGCCTTCCGCCTGGGCTACATGGGCCTGCCGGAGCGGGGCCTGGCCGAGCAGCTCACCTGGGCCTGCTGCCAGGCCATCGCCGCCCACCTCGCCGACCTGCCGGCGGACGCCCCGATCCCTGAGGAGCTCCGGGCCCTGCCGGCCGCCCTGGCCTCCACCTATTACGCCAACCTGTCGGTGTTCCGCTCGGCCCCCGACACCTGGGCCATCGACCAGCTGTTTCCGGTGATGCCGATCCACCGGCTCGACGACAAACCGGAGGGGCTGGGCAGCTTCGCCGACCTCACCTGCGATTCCGACGGCAAGATCGCCCGCTTCATCGATCCGGCCGGGCGCTCCGGGCGGGGCCAGGTGAAGCCGCTGCTGGAGCTGCACAGCCTGCGGCCCGACGAGCCCTACTGGATCGGCCTGTTCCTGGGTGGCGCCTACCAGGAGGTGATGGGCAACTTGCACAACCTGTTCGGCAGCACCAACGCCGTGCACCTGCGCCTCAAGGCCAGCGGCGGCTACCAGCTCGATCACGTGGTGCGGGGCGACACGAACGCCGAGGTGCTGCAGGCGATGGAACACAATCCGGACCTGCTGCTGGAGCGACTGCGGGTGGCCAGCGAGGAGGCGATCGGCCGGGGCCAGCTCCCCATCAGCGACGCCCGCCGGCTCATGGCTCACCTGGAGGCGAGCCTGCGCCAGACCACCTACCTGCAGAGCTAACGCGCGCAAAAGCGCACCTGCAGGCTGAGCCGGTCCATCGGCCCGGGCAGCTCGCCCGGGTCAAAGGGAGGGACCGACCCATCGGCCATGGCCATCGCCCGCATCGGCACGGGTCTGGACCCGCCATCCAGCAACACCTCGAGGGGCTGGAGCTCCCGCAGGCCCATGGCAGCCGCCACATCCTGGGCCTGCTGCTGGGCATCCTGATACGCGGCGCGCAACAACTGCCGCCGGGCACTGCGATCTCCAGCCGCATCCGCTTCGGTGGCCACCGGAGCGAGGCGCACCCCCGGCAGGCCACCCACCTGGCGCACCAGCGCCTGCAAGCGGGCAGGCGCCAGCTGACCCGACACCTGCAGATTGGCCTGCACCAGCTCGGGAGCATCGCGGCTGGCCGGACGCTTCCAGGTGGAAGGCGAGGTGACCTGCAGATCACTCACCTGCAGAGCCTGCAGGCCGCTACGCACCGCAGCCAGGCGACGCTGCAGGCTGGCCAGGGCCAGATCGCTGTCGGCCCCCTCGGCCTCGAGGGCCAGGGAGAACCGCAGGCGCTGGGTGGTGCGCTTGAGCTCCGCACTGCCCCGGGCTTCCAGCAGGGTGCCGCTACAGGAGAGCTGGACCTGGCTCTGGGCAAAGCCTGGCCAGGCCAGCAACGGCAGCACCAAGGGCAGCAACCACAGATGACGCCGAGCCATGGGGAACCGCACGGTTACGGATCCAGGTTGGCCGATCCAACTGCCCCTTAGCCCAGGGCCGCCGCCAACTCTGTGCGCGCCTGCTCCAGCGCCCCCGCGAGGGCGGCGCCATCGCGGCCTCCCGCCTGGGCCAGGTTGGGGCGGCCACCGCCACCGCCGCCGCAGACCTTCGCCACCCCGCCGATGAACGCCCCAGCTTTGGGGCCTTTGGCGATCACCGCCGGGCCAAAGGCCGCCACCAGCACCACCTTGGCCAGGTCGGCCGGATCCGGCAGACCACCCAGCACCACGGCGGCGCCCGCACCCATCTGATCGGCCAGGCCCTGGGCGGCACTCTGCAGGCCCGCACCCTCCACGCCATCGAGGCGCGCCACCAGCAGCTGGAAGTCGCCTACCGCCACGGCCTGGCCGGCCAACGCCGCCGACTTGGCCAGGGCCAGCTCCTCCCGGGCCGCCGCCAGGGCCTTGCCGGTGGCCTTGAGCTCGTCTTGGAGCTGCACCACCCGTTCCACGATCTCCGCCGGCTGGGCCTTGAAGCGCTCGCCCAGCTGCTTCACCACGGCCTCCCGCTCGTTGAGATAGGCCAGCACCGCCGGGCCGGCCACCGCCTCGATGCGGCGGATGCCGGCGGCCACGCCGCTCTCACTGACGATCTTGAACAGGCCGATCTCGGCGGTGTTGGCCACGTGGGTGCCGCCGCAGAGCTCCATCGACACACCGGGCACATCCACCACCCGCACCACATCGGCGTATTTCTCGCCGAACATCGCCACGGCGCCGGCGGCCTTGGCCTGCTCGATCGCCATCTCCTGCACCTCGAGGCTGTGGGCCTCGCTGATCCAGCCGTTGATCAGCACTTCGATCTGCTCAAGCTCCGATGCGCTCACGGCGCGTGGGCAGTGGAAGTCGAAGCGGAGGCGATCGAAATCCACCAGCGAACCGGCCTGGCCGATGCCCGGATCCACCACCTGCTTGAGGGCCGCCTGCAGCAGGTGCGTGGCGGTGTGGTTCGCCTGGGCGCGGCGGCGGCAAGCGCGATCCACCTGGCCGTGCACCACATCCCCAAGGCTGAGCACACCGCGCTCGATGCGGCCGCTGTGCACAAACACGCTGCGGTTCCGGCTCACCGCGTCGATCGCCACGATCAACTCGGCGCCGCTGAGCACGCCGCGATCACCCACCTGGCCGCCGCCTTCGCCATAGAAGGGGGTGGTGTCGAGCACCACCTGCACGCTGTCGCCGGCCACGGCGCGCTGCGCTGGCTCGCCATTCACCACCAACGCCAACACACAGCTGCTCTGCTCGAGCAGTTCGTAGCCGCGGAAGGCGGTGGCCTCCAGATCAGCAGCCACCTGATCGATCGCTTCCTGCAGGGTGAGATCGATGCTCACCGCCGCGGCCTTGGCCCGCTGGCGCTGGGCCTCCATCGCCGCTTCAAACCCCGCAAGATCCACCGTGAGGCCATGCTCCTCGGCGATCTCCTCGGTGAGCTCCAGGGGGAAGCCGTAGGTGTCGTAGAGCTCGAAGGCTTGCTCGCCGGAGATCTGCTTGGGCTTGGCCGCCAGCACCTCGGCCAGCAGCTTCTCGCCGCGCTCCAGGGTTTCCAGAAAGCGGGCCTCCTCGCGGGCCAGTTCGGCCAGGATGACCTCGCGGCGCTCAACGAGCTGGGGATAGGCGTCACGCATCAGCGCGATCGACGCCTCACCCATCGCCGTGAGGAACGGCTTGTCAATGCCGAGGAGACGTCCGTGGCGCACCACGCGGCGCAGCAACCGGCGCAGGATGTAGCCGCGGCCCAGGTTGCTGGCGGTGACGCCATCGCAGATCAATTGGGTGATGGCGCGGCTGTGGTCGCCGATCACCTTGAGCGACGTTTTGCCCTTCTCATCGAGTCCGCGATAGTCGACCCCTGCCAGACCCGCCGCCGTTTCGATCAACGGATAGATGAGGTCGGTTTCGTAGTTGTTGGGAACGGCCTGCAGGATCTGGGCCATCCGCTCGAGGCCCATGCCGGTGTCGATGTTGCGGTTGGCCAGCGGCGTGAGGGTGCCCTCCGCGTCGCGGTTGTACTGCATGAACACCAGGTTGTAGAACTCGATGAAGCGGGAGTCGTCCTCGAGGTCGATGCCGTCGTCGCCGAGTTCAGGCTTGAAGTCGTAATAGATCTCCGAGCAGGGGCCGGAGGGGCCGGTGGGGCCCGAAGCCCAGAAGTTGTCGGCCTCATCCATGCGGATGATCCGCTTGGGGTTCACCCCCACCACATCGCGCCAGATCGCCTCAGCTTCATCGTCGTCCCGGAAGACACTCACCACCAGGTTCTGCGGTGAGAGCCCGAACACCCCGGTGCTCAGCTCCCAGGCCCACTGAATCGCCTGCTCCTTGAAGTAGTCGCCAAAGGAGAAGTTGCCGAGCATCTCGAAAAACGTGTGATGCCGCGCTGTGCGACCCACGTTTTCGATGTCGTTGGTGCGGATGCACTTCTGGGAGCTGGTGGCGCGGGGCGCCGGCCGTTGCTGCTGTCCCAGGAACACCGGCTTAAACGGGAGCATGCCAGCGATGGTGAGCAGCACCGTGGGGTCTTCCGGCACTAGGGAGGCGCTGGCCATGGGGCTGTGGCCCCGCTGTTCGTAGAAGCTGAGGAAGGCCGCGCGGATCTCGGCACCACTGCGGGGGCGGCCGGCGCCGGCGGTGGAAGCGGCGGAAGGAGCGGCAGCCATGGGTGGGAGAGCAAAACGGGCCTGAGCAAGGCATGATCGCCCAGCAAAGGTCCGCGCCCGATCCCCTTGTCTGTGGCCGACAGCGAGCCCCGCGCCCAACTGCGGCTGCAGTCGAT
>JBIIQK010000191.1:0-3899 GCA_044342135.1 Cyanobium sp. | reverse complement strand
GGTGTTCGGCCACATCGGCGAGCTTGCCGAAGCCCAGTGGGTGGTGAGCAGTGAGTCCTGCGGGCTCGACATCATCGGCGCTGCCTTCGATGGCGATGTGCAGCCCGGTGAGATCATCCACTTCCGCCAGGGGGATCCCAACCCCAGCCGCAGCCGCTGGTGTGAGCAGCCGACCAAGCTGTGCGTGTTCGAGATGATCTATTTCGCCCGGCCCGACAGCCGCTTCTTCGGCGAATCCCTCTACAGCTATCGGGTGCGGATCGGTGAAGCCCTGGCCCGTGAAACCCCCGTGGAGGCCGACATCGTCATCGGTGTGCCCGATTCCGGCATTCCGGCGGCCATCGGCTATTCCCAGCTCAGTGGCATCCCCTTTGGCGATGGTCTGATCAAAAACCGCTACGTGGGCCGCACCTTCATCCAGCCCACCCAGGCCATGCGGGAGGCGGGCATCCGGGTGAAGCTCAACCCCCTGCCCGATGTGCTCGCTGGCAAGCGGGTGGTGGTGATCGACGACTCCATCGTGCGCGGCACCACCAGCCGCAAGCTGGTGCAGGCCCTGCGGGATGCCGGGGCCACGGAGGTGCACATGCGCATCAGTTCACCGCCGGTGACCCACCCCTGCTTCTACGGCATCGACACCGACACCCAAGACCAGTTGATCGCCGCCCGTCTCACCCTGGAGGAGATCGCCGCCCACCTGGGCGTGGATTCCCTGGCCTACCTCAGCAAGCAGGGCATGGTGGATGCGGCCCAGGCCAATTCCAGCCATTTCTGCACCGCCTGCTTTGACGGGGCCTATCCGATCGAGATGGATGAGAGCGTGAGCGGCAGCAAGCTGATGCTCGAGCCGGCAGGCATTGCCGCCACCGTTCTTCAGCAAACCTGATCCAGCAGCTAGTTGATCAGGGGCACCAGGTCCTGCAGCTGCTGATCGGCAGGCAGGTTGAGGTTGGTCCCCATGCCGCCGCAGTCCTCTGCGGGCAGCTGGCCCAGGTCGATCCGCCCGCTCAGCCCCTGGCTGGTGAGGACGCTCATCACGGTTGAACCCGTCCCCTGAAGATCGATCAGGCTGTCGCCCCGCTGTTGCAGTCGCAGGCCGATCTGGCCCATGTCGCCGCGCTGGCAGGGGCGCAGGCTCGATACCAGCAGCCGCTTCACCTGGCCGCCCGCCGTGGCCAGCACCACCGTGGCCGGACTGTCTGCTGAGCTGTCCTCCGCAGGGGTGGGGACGCAGGCAGCTCCCACCACCGTTTCGCCAGGCAACAGGCGCATCAAGACCGGTCCCTGGGCCGCCCGGCCCATCAGGGGCAGGTTGGCCTCGTTCAGCCGGAGTCGCAGCATCCGGCCGGTGCTGCTCGCCACCACCAGGGTGTCGCCCTCCTGGCCACTCACCACCCGCCGCAGGCTGACGCCCTCCTTCAGCTTCAGCACCGAGGTGGCCCGTCCCGACAATTCCTGAAAGTCCTCCACCGGCAACCGTTTGAAGCGGCCGTCGCTGCTCAGTAGTCCCAGGCTGCCTTGGCTGGGCAGGGGAAGCACCTGCACCACCTGTTCCCCTTCGAGGCTGTCGGGCAGGAAGCGCTCCAGCTTTCCCGGTTGCTGGGCGGCAAATTCCCAGCGCAGCAGGGCCACGCGTCCGCTCACCGTGAAGGCGAGCAGCAGGGGTTGCTCGGCGATCGGCAGGATCAACCGGGCGGGCGACGGGTGTTCCCCCAGCTCGGTGGCGGCATCGAAATGGAGGCGTCCCAGCATCTGGGGGCTGAGGATTTTCACGGCCCCATCGGCCTGGATCAGCAGGCGGCTGTCCGGGGCCAGTGCCGCAAAGGCCTGTTGCCGCTGAAGTTCGGCGTTGGGACGGATCGCCGCGGCCCGCTGGGCCACCAGGGCGTCACCGCCCTCCACCAGCCGGGTGCGCCGGGGTGTGGCAAAGCGCTTGCGCAGGGCCTTGAACTCGGTCACCAGGGTGTCGAGCAGCACGCTGCGATCGTCCAGCAGGTGACGCAGCCGCCCCCGTTCGTCGATCAGGTCGGCGGCTTCCTTGCGCAGGCTTTCCTGCTCCAGCCCCGTGAGGCGCCGCAGGGGCATGGCCAGCACCGCATCGGCCTGGCGTTCGCTCAGGTCGAATTGCACCTGGAGCCCCGCCCGGGCACTGGCGGCATCACGGGCTGCCGTGATCAGGGCGATCACCTGCTGCAGGGCATCGAGGGCCTTGATCAGCCCCTCCACCACCTCAAGCCGGTCTTCGCAGCGCTTGAGCGCGTGGCGGGTGCGGCGGATCAGGGTGAGTTCCCGGTATTCGAGGAATTCCTGCAGCAGCCGCCGCAGGCTCAGCTGCACCGGCTGGCCATTGACGAGGGCCAGCAGGATGGCGCCGAAATTGCTCTGCAGGGCAGTGCGCCGTTGCAGGTCGGCCAGCACGGCTTCCGGATTGGCATCGCGGCGCAGTTCCACCACGACCCGCATGCCGTCCCGATCGCTCTCGTCGCGGATGTCGGCGATGCCGCCGATCTTGCCCTCATTCACCTGTTCGGCCAGCTTCTCGATCCAGCCGGCCTTGCTGAGCTGGTAGGGCAGCTCGGTGATCACCACGGCCCCCCGCTTGTGCCGCCCCTTGCCGGGTTGCACCTCTTCGATGTGGGCCACACCCCGCATGGGAATGCTTCCCCGGCCCACCAGATAGGTGTCGCGCACCCCCTGACCGACCAACACCTCTCCACCGGTGGGGAAATCGGGGCCGGGCACCAGCTCCAGCAGCTTGTCGTCGCTCAGATCCGGCTTGCGCACCAGGGCGATCAGGGCATCCACCACTTCCCCCAGGTTGTGGGGCGGGATGTTGGTGGCCATGCCCACGGCAATGCCGGTGCAGCCATTCAGCAGCAGGAAGGGCAGCTGGGCGGGCAGCACCGTGGGCTCCTGCTGGGAGCCATCGAAGTTGGGAGCGAAATCGACCGTGTCGTTGCCGATCTCATCGAGCATCCCCTCGTTGGCGATCGGCGCCAACCGGGTTTCGGTGTAGCGCATCGCCGCCGGCGGATCGTCGTCGACGGAGCCGAAGTTGCCGTGGCCGTCGAGCAGGGGGTGGCGGCTGGCGAAGGTCTGCACCTGGCGCACCAGGGCGTCATAGACCGCCTGGTCGCCGTGGGGGTGGTATTTGCCGAGCACGTCGCCCACTACCCGCGCGCATTTGCGGTAGGGGCGATCCGGGGTGAGGCCCAGCTCGTGCATCGCGTAGAGGATGCGGCGCTGCACCGGTTTGAGGCCGTCCCGCACATCCGGCAGGGCCCGTCCCACGATCACGCTCATGGCGTACTCGAGGTAGGAGCGCTGCATCTCCTGGTGCAGGGCGATCGGCTGGATGCGCGGGTCGTGACCCGGTCCGGTGGGATCCCCTGAACGCTCCTCGGCCATCCGGTGCTGGGGTCTGGGGAGGGAAGGTGGGGCTCAGCCTACAGATGCTGTCCAGGCCCCTTACTCGTCCTCGCTGCTCTCGCCCTCGGGGCTGGCATTGGCCAGGGCCCGATCCACCACCGGTTTCAGGTCAGGTTGTCGCAACAGCTCCTGGGTGGTGCTGCGCAGCTTGGGTCCCCACAGCTGGTCTTTCTGGTAACTCTCCAGCACGTAGTTGGGTTCGCTGTCGAGCGCCTTGCTGGCCAGTTGCAGGGCCTCCTGGCGGCCTTCGGGTGCCATGACGAACAGGCCGGCGGCCAGGGCCAGGCTGGGTTCGGCCGCCTCTGGCTTGATCGCCAGCACCTGGCGCCAGCGCTGCACGGCAGCTTTGGTCTTGCCCTGCTCGAACAGCACCAGCCCCTGGTTGTTGAGGGCTTCCCAGAACCCTTTGCGCAGGGAGGAGGCCCGTTCAAAGGCGGCCAGGGCCTCGCCGCTCTGGCCCAGCAGGATGC
>JBIIQK010000190.1:0-3916 GCA_044342135.1 Cyanobium sp. | reverse complement strand
ACCCACCAGCCGGTGGAAACCCTCGCCAACCTGCGCGCCATCCCCAACCTGCTGGTGATCCGCCCCGGCGACGGCAACGAAACCATGGGCGCCTACCAGGTGGCCGTCACCAACCGCAAGCGCCCCACGGTGCTGGCCCTCAGCCGCCAGGCCATGGCCAACCAAGCCGGTTCGGCCGCAGCCCATGTGGCCAAAGGTGGTTACATCCTGGAAGACAGCAACGGCAGCCCCGATCTGATCCTGATCGGCACCGGCACCGAGCTGGAGCTCTGCACCAAGGCCGCTGCCCAGCTGCGCGCAGAAGGTAAGAACGTGCGCGTCGTGTCGATGCCCTGCATCGAGCTGTTCGAAGAGCAGGACGCCGCCTACCGCGAGAGCGTGCTGCCCGCCGCCTGCCGGAAGCGCGTGGTGGTGGAAGCCTCCAGCAGCTTCGGCTGGCACAAGTACACCGGCTTCGACGGCGACACCGTGTCGATCGACCGCTTCGGCGCCTCCGCCCCCGGCCCCGTCTGCCTGGAGAAGTTCGGCTTCACCGTGGAGAACGTGGTGGCCAAGGCCAAAGCCCTGGGCTGATTCATTCGCTCCGGATTAGGGCACTCCAGGCTTCCTGCTCCATCCCTGCCCCGCCGATTGGCGGGGCTTTTTTGTTGCCAGCAAGGGGGCTTCCACGCGACAAGCCACAAAAAAGCCCGGGAGAATTCCCGGGCATGCCTGCGCTGCACCAGCGCGATCGAGACCGGCTCAGACGGCTGCTGCCTCACCCGCCTTCTGCTCCGCCAGCACCTGCTCCAGGCCGGCCAGATCCTCATCGGTGATCTTGGTCTGCATCGGGCAATGCTTGGGGCCACACATCGAGCAGAACTCGGCCTGCTTGTAGATGTCAGCCGGCAGGGTTTCGTCGTGATACTCGCGGGCCCGTTCTGGATCGAGCGAGAGATCGAACTGCTTGTTCCAGTCGAAGGCGTAGCGGGCGCGGCTCAGCTCGTCGTCGCGGTCGCGAGAGCCGGGGCGGTGGCGGGCGATGTCGGCGGCGTGGGCAGCGATCTTGTAGGCGATCAGACCGTTGCGCACATCCTCAGGATTGGGCAGGCCCAGGTGCTCCTTGGGAGTCACGTAGCAGAGCATCGCCGTGCCATACCAACCGGCCATCGCCGCACCGATGGCGCTGGTGATGTGGTCGTAGCCAGGGGCGATATCGGTGACCAGCGGGCCGAGCACATAGAAGGGCGCCTCGCTGCACTCCTCCATCTGCTTCTTCACGTTGAACTCGATCTGATCCATCGGCACGTGGCCCGGACCCTCCACCATCACCTGCACGTCGTGTTTCCAGGCGCGACGGGTGAGTTCACCGAGGGTTTTCAGTTCGGCCAGCTGGGCCTCATCGGAGGCGTCATGCAGGCAGCCCGGGCGCAGGGAATCACCCAGGGAGAAGGTGCAGTCGTAGCGCTTGAAGATCTCGCAGATGTCGTCGAAGCGCGTATACAGCGGATTCTGCTTGTGGTGATAGAGCATCCACTGGGCCAGGATGCCGCCGCCCCGGCTCACGATGCCGGTGAGGCGCCCCTTCACCTTGGGCAGGTGCTCGATCAGCAGGCCGGCGTGGATGGTCTGATAATCCACGCCCTGCTGACAGTGCTTCTCGATGATGTGCAGGAAGTCATCTTCACTGAGCTTCTCGATCGAGCCGTGCACGCTCTCCAGGGCCTGATACACGGGCACCGTGCCGATCGGCACCGGCGAGGCGTGGATGATCGCCGTGCGCACCTCATCGAGGTTGACGCCACCGGTGGAGAGATCCATCACCGTGTCGGCGCCATACTTCACCGCCAGCTCCAGCTTCTTCAGCTCTTCGCTCACATCGCTGGCATTGGGCGAGGCGCCGATGTTGGCGTTCACCTTGCAGCGGGAGGCGATGCCGATCGCCATCGGCTCCAGGTTGGGGTGGTTGATGTTGGCGGGGATGATCATCCGGCCCCGGGCCACCTCCTCCATCACCAGCGATTCGGGCAGGTTCTCCCGCTTCGCCACATGGGCCATCTCCTCGGTCACCACGCCCTGGCGGGCGTAGTGCAGCTGGCTCACGTTGGCTTGGCCTTGGCGCTTCTCGATCCAGGCACTGCGCATGACGGGCTGTGGCGAAGAACAGGTTTCCGCCCGTGGGCGGAGGGGGGTCCATTGCCGAGCCGAGTTCGTTTCCACTTCCCTGCGCCGGCATGACCCGGATCAGGTTCGGAGGGTGTGATCTCAGCCCGAGGCTGCGCAGCTGATAGGCCGGCAGCGGGGCACCCCTAGTGACGTTGGAAACCTAGCAAGGCCCTAACCAGCTGGGGCCTCAGGCCTGCAACCCGTTGAGCGCCGCGGCCACCACCCGGTGATCGGGATCGGCCTGGAGCTGCTGCAGCAGGGCGCGGGCCTGGCCATCGCCGTGGTCGTGCACCAGCCGGCCCAGAATCTCGGCTCCACCCACCCGCACCGTGCCGTCGGCGTCGGTGATGGCCATCGCCGCCAGCTCCAGCAGCCAGGCCGGATCAATGGCCGGCTGCTCGGCCAGGGCCGAGAGGATGCTGCAGCGCACCAGCCACTGCTGATCCGCCGCAAACACATCCCGCAGCAGGGGCCAGGAGCGCTCCAGGGAGTGGCTCACCAGGGAGTTGGCCGCTTCGGCGCGCACGTTGGCGTCCTCGTCGTGCTGCATGGCCTTCACCAGCGCCTGCCAGCCCGCCTCGCTCTGCTTCACGCCCAAACCGGCGCAGCTAAGCGAGCGCACCATGAAGATCCCCTGCTCCAGTCCCAGCAGCAGCAGGGGCACGGCCTGTTCCACCGGCACCTCCCGCAGACCCACCAGGGCGGGCATGGCCCGGCTGGGATCGCCGGAACAAATGGCGTCCCGCAGGGCGGACAGATCGGGAGAGGGGTTGGTCATACCCCTCCATCGTGGCGCAAGGCGGCCAGCAACTCCCGGCGCCGCCGCCGCCGGCCCAGGGCACTGCTGACCAGCAGCCCCGTGCCAATCAGCAGCGCCGGCAGGGCCGGCAACCGGTCGACGCCGCGGCGCTGCAGCAACACCAGCAGGGCCAGCAGGATGAGAAGGGGTGAGGCCAGCGCCAGCCATCCCCGCAGCCAGGGCCGGCGCCTCACGGACGCCGCTCCATCCAGCGCAGCAGGCTCCAGGTGAGCACCCGGATGCCCACCGGCAGGGACGCCTCATCGGGGGCAAAGGTGTTGCTGTGCAAGGGCGTGCAGCCCTGGGGCCCGGCAACGCCGAGCCGAAACATCGTGCCGCGGGTGTCCTCGAGCAACTGGGCAAAATCCTCCGCCCCAAGCGACGGCTGCTCCAGCCACTGCACCTGGGAACGGCCCAGCAGCTCCACCGCCGCCTCGGCCACCAGCTCGGTGAGCGCTGGATCGTTGTGCACCGGCGGCGAAATCACCCGATAACGCACCCGGGCCTCGCCGCCATGGCCCCGACAGAGGGCCTGCACCGTGTCTTCAATCCAGCCCGGCAACTGGGCGTGCACGTCGGTGTCAAGGCAACGCACGGTGCCCAGCAGGCGCACATGGTCGGCAATCACGTTGAAGGCCTTGCCGCCCTCAATGCGCCCGAAGCTCACCACCACCGGGTGCAGGGCATCGAGCCGGCGGCTGATCGCCTCCTGCAGCCCGCTCACCACCCGCGCCGCAATCCAGATGGCATCGGTGCTCTGGTGGGGCCGGGCGCCGTGGCCGCCCTCGCCCAGCACCTCCACCTCCAGCTCCCCCGCCGCGGCCGTGAGGCTGCCGCTGCGCACCCCGATCGTGCCGGCCGGCAGGCTGGGAAACACGTGCACGCCGAACAGGGCTTCCACCCCCTCCATGGCGCCGTCGGCCTTCATCCAGGCCGCCCCCTGGGCCGTTTCCTCCGCAGGCTGAAACAGCA
>JBIIQK010000015.1:0-13373 GCA_044342135.1 Cyanobium sp. | reverse complement strand
CAGCTTTGCCGCCGTGGCCCCCGACCTGGCCGATCGCATCTTCACGGTGAACGGCTTTGCCAAGGGCTGGGCCATGACCGGCTGGCGCATCGGCTGGCTGGCTGGCCCCCGCTCCGTGGTGGCCGCCGCCAGTGCCCTGCAGAGCCAGAGCACCAGCAATGTCTGCAGCTTTGCCCAGTTCGGTGCCCTGGCCGCGATCAGCGCCTCCCGCGACTGTGTGCGCGCCATGGCCGCCCAGTTTGATGAACGCCGCAGCCTGCTCACGGCGGGGCTGATGGCGATCGAACGGCTGAAACTGTTGCCGCCGGAGGGGGCCTTCTACGCCTTCCCCGATGTGAGTGCCTACGGCCTCGATTCGATGACCCTTTGCAACCGCCTGCTCGACGAGGTGGGGCTGGCGGTGGTGCCGGGAGTGGCCTTCGGCGACGACCGCTGCATCCGGCTCTCCTGCGCTGCCGGACCAGTGACCATCGAAAATGGTTTGGAGCGCCTGCAGCGCTTCCTGGCCAGCCTCTGACCCCTTCCCCCATCCCCGCCATGCCCGCTCGAGAACGTTGGACCGCCGCACTGGCGGGGCTTTGCCTCACCCTGCTGCCGGCGGTCCTCTCTCCCCAAGCGGAGGGCCTGCTGCAGGCGGCGGAAGCCCAGCAGAGCCAGCCCAAACCCAACAGCGCCAAACCCAGCAACGCCAAGGCGGTGCTGCGGATCGGTGCCATTCCCGATCAGAACCCGGAAAAACTCAACCGCCTCTACGGCTTGGTGGCCGATGAGCTGGGTCGCCAGCTCGGCGTGAAGGTCAGCTACGTACCCGTCACCGATTACACCGCCGCCGTCAGTGCCTTCCGCACCGGCAACCTCGATCTGGTGTGGTTCGGCGGCCTCACCGGCGTGCAGGCCAGCCTGCAGAAGCCCGGGGCCCAGATGATCGCCCAGCGGGACATCGACGCGCAGTTCTACAGCGTGTTCATCGCCAACACCCGCAGCGGGCTCAAGCCGATCCAGAACCAGAAGGGACTGGCAGAGCTCAAGGGCAAGCGGTTCACCTTCGGCTCGGAGAGCTCCACCTCCGGGCGGCTGATGCCCCAGTATTTCCTCAGCCAGGCAGGCGTGAAACTGGCCGACTTCGCCGGCGGCGCGCCGGGCTTCAGCGGCAGCCACGACGCCACCATCGCCCTGGTGCAGAGCGGCGCCTACGACGCCGGCGCCGTCAACGAACAGGTGTGGAAGAGCAGCCTGCGCAGCGGCAAGGCCAACCGCAGCAAGGTGGTGCAGATCTGGCGCACCCCCAGCTACCCCGACTACCTCTGGCTGGGCCAGCCGAATCTCGATCAGCGCTTTGGCAAAGGCTTCACCGCCAGACTGCGGGCGGCGATCGTGGGCTGGCGGCCCCAGGATCCCGAGCAGAAGCGCATCCTCGAACTGTTCGGCGCCCAGCAATTCACCACGGTGAAAGCGGGTGAATACAAAAAGATCGAGCAGGTGGGACGGCAGATCGGCAAGATCCGCTGACAAAGCAGGGCAGGGCGGGCACCACAGCGTTCAGAATCAGCGCAGTCCGGTGCAGCAGCTCCGTGGTCTGGTTGATCGATCTGGTGCTGCTGCTCGCCGGCCTGGTGATCTGGACCCGTGCCAGTAACGAGGGCGATGAGGCCTGGTCGCTGTTCCTGCGCTGCATTGCCTTTCTGGATCTGGCCTTCATCACCTTCGGCAACGGCCAGTTGCTGATTGAGATCCCCGTACTGGCGCTGGCCCTGGCCCTGCCCTCGGCCGCCAGCCTCGAACGGCGGCGTCCCTGAGCCGGCCATGAATCCCCGCGGTCCCAATCTGATTGAGGTGTCCCTGGTGGCGCTGATCCTGGCGTTGATCGTCTACCGGCTCACCCTGGCCTGAGGGCCGGCTCAGGTGAGCAGCAGCCGATCGACGAACTGCTGCCAGCTGAGGCCCTGGGCCGACGCGCCGAACACCCCTGTCTCCTCTTCAGCACTGAGGGGTGGTTCGCCCACGCTGCCCAACAGGCGGCGGAGCTCGGCGGGATCGAGCCGGTCATTGCCGTTGGCGTCAACGGGCATCAGATAGGAGAGCAGGCGCCCCTCCCCCAGGCGCAAGCGCTGCAGGCGCAGCATCAATTCACCGAACTCCTCGGCATCCACCAAGCCGTCACCGTCGAGGTCCATCGCCTCGAGCACCTGGTTGAGCTGGGCCGCCAGGGCAGCCTGGGCCGCTGCGCTCTGGGGATCGAGACGCAGCCCCTCGAGCAACTCGGCCGCACTGATAGCTCCATTGCCGTCCCGGTCCAGGCGCTGGAACAACACGGCCATCTTCTGGCGCATCAGCGCCGGCACGCGGCCCGCCATCAGCGCGCGACGCTGACCGGTGAGGGCCAGGCGCAGGTTGCGGCGGAAATCGACCAGCAGCCGTTTGGCCAGCACGAAACGCGCACGGTGCTCCTCCGGGGTGAGGATCCCGTGCACCGACACGGGAATCAGGGCGGGCAGGGCCTGGCGCACCAGCAACTGCCCGGCCCAGGTGGCCAGCACAAAAGCCAGGGTGAGCGACGGCCACGGCTGGGTGGGGGCACCAGCCCAACCGAGCTCAAGCAGGGTGGCCAGCACCGCACCCCCCAGGGCCACCGCCAGGCTGCGCAGGGTGGGGGCGTAGAAAATCCCCCCCAGGGCGATGGCCACCAGCACGCCGTTGTACCCCCAGAGCCCCTGGGCAACGGCCTCCGCGGAGGCACCGGCCAGCAGGGCGGTCGCCATGGCCACCAGGGCACCCAGCAGACCGAGGGCGGCCGCCAGGGGACTGGCCAGGGCCGTGGCCAGCAAAACGAGCAGGCCACTCCAGAGATTGGAGCAGAGAAACACCTGGCCCGCGGATCGGGGCAAGCCCAGCGCCACCGCCTGCCACACCCCGCCCACCTCGGGCAGGGTCTGCGGCTGGGCCAGGGGCAGCAGCGCTCCTGGCTCCAGGCTCCCCAAGGCCAACAGGGCCCAGGTGATCAGGCAGAAGGGCAGGGTGAGCGGCGCCAAACCGCTGCGGCGATGGACGCCCCGGCGCAACCCCTCGAGCACCAGGGTGCTCAGCGCGCCCCCCACCAGCACCAGGCCGGCCCAGAGCAGAGCGGCCCAAGGGCGATCCAGTTGGGCGAAATGGGCGATGGCGCAGCCCACCAGAACGCCGTTGAAGCCGTAGATGCCCTCCCGGCGTAACCCCTGCTCCAGGCCCAGCCGGCTGGCCGTGCCGTGGGCGGCGGCGGCACCCAGCAGCGCCAGCAGGGCCGTGGAAGGCGACTGCAGCAGGAAGGCCCCCAGCAGCACCAGACCGCTGATCGGGTTGTTAATGAAGATGACCTGGGCCAGGCCCCGCAATCCACCCAGCAGCGACAGCAGGGCCGGGTTGATCGCGGCGGCCGGGGCATGCAGCTGGTGCAGGGTGCCACTGGTGGGCAGCAGCCGCTGCAGCCGCGTCGGCAGGGACACCGGGGGCTGGAGCACGCCCTTGAGGAGATCGAAGGCCGAATCCGGGGGCGTGGCCATCGACCTACAAACGGGCGTCGAGCACCTCTAACACCTCCTGATAGAGCCCCAGGGACACCTCAGCCAGGGTGTTGAGTGAGTCGAGATGGGGATTGATCTCACAGATTTCCCAGCAGCACACCCTGGGATCGGCCAGCAGACAACGGGTGAGCTGCCGCGCTTCATCGGCCCAGAGCCCGCCGGGCACGGGTGTGCCGGTGCCCTTGCAGATCGTGGAATCCATGGAATCCACATCAAAACTCACATAAATCAGATCCACCCCCGCCAGATGATCCAGGCAGCGTTGGGCGGCTGCCTCGGGGCCAAACCGGCGCACGTCCTCCGTGCGGACCACGGGAATGGAGAACTGGTCGAGGGTCACATCCTCCGCGCTCTCCGTATCGCGCACCGCCACGTAGATCAGATCGTCCAGGGCGATCGACGCCCGGCCCGTGCCATTGAGTTGCTGGAGTTGCCTCCAGAGCGAACGGGTGGCCCCATCCGGCTGGTTGATCGCCTCGCCGGAGTTGTCGTGGGCTGCCGCAATGGCCAGGGGCATCCCGTGCATGTTGCCGGAGGGTGTGGTGAAGGGGGAATGGATGTCGGCATGGGCGTCGATCCACACCACGCCCAGGCGCCGATCGGGATGGGCCCGGCGGATGCCGGCCATGGTGGAGGCCGCCGTGGAGTGATCCCCCGCGATCACGATTGGGAACAGGCCCCGCTCCAGGGTGGAGGCCACCAAGGCGGCCGCATCGGCCATCACGGCCGCGATCGTCTCGATGTGGCGGGCATGGGGGGTGGTGGTGTCGGCCCCCAGCTCCGCAGCCCTGGCGCCCGGCCGGGCCTGCCCCTGAATCTCCTCTACCAGGCGCGCGCTGATCTGGCGCAGATCCTGCTGGCGGGAGGCCGCCTGCTTGAGCAGGTCGATGCCCGATCCAGCGCCGGGAATGCCGGCACCGAGGTCGCAATCCACCTCCACCAGAGCCACCCTGGGGCGGCTGGCGGCACCGACGTACTGCGCCAAGGTCTTTTTCAACCGCTTGAGATCGGCCAGCGACAGCACGATCGCCCCATCCGCGTCGAGCAGTTGCAGGAACTCCTCCACGCTGAGGCCGCCGTCTCCATCGCGGTCGAGGGCGGCCAGGAGCCCCTCCACCGAGGGGAGCTCCGGGCAGGAGGGGGCTAGGGCGGCGAGCAGCACCTCCAGCTCAGGGGCACTGAGGGAGCCGCTGCCGTCACTGTCGACCAAGGCAAAAATGTCGCGCAGGGTGGAGGCAATGGCCAAGCCTGGCCGCTCCTGCGCCCAGAGGCTGAAGGCCGCAAGGGCCAGCTGCCCCCTGGTGGCCACCAGGGCGCGCAGGGCATCGCCGTCATCAGCGGCGACAACCCCAGCCATGGTGGCCAGAACGCGCTCCACCTCCGCCGCCGAAATCCAGCCATCCCCGTCCTGATCAAACAGGCCAAAGAGGCCTGCAAAGTCTTCGCAGCGGGAGGCGATCGTCAAGATCAAAACATGCAGAGAGGCGGGAAATACCCGCCCCTGAATCATCTCAGCCAGGCAGCTGGAACAACATTTCGAACCCGGCAAAAGGTCGCCAAAGCTACGGAACTCACAAAGTTTTCTGATTACGGGCCCTAGTGTTGGTGATTGAAGACACCACTCCCCCACCCTTCTGCCCAACCATGGTGTTTCACGGATCCCTGGAGGAGCTCAAAGCCCTGGTGTGCCAACTCGGGGTGCCCTGCCAGTGGCAGCACAAAGGGGCCTTTGAACTGGCGGTCTTTGAGGATGGGGTCAGCAATCTGAAGCTCAACTGGTGGCCCCAGGGCGGGGAGCTCCGGCTGGTCGGGGATCCGGAGGTGCGCGACACCCTGCAGCGCCAGCTGGAGGATCTGCTCAACCAGCACCCCTGAACCGCGACTCCCAAGGCAGACCCCCCACTCCAGACCCAGCCAGCCAGAAGCGCCAGGCCATCAGCGCCAAGCCATCAGAGCAAAATCAGTAGAGCCAGGCCATCAGCGCCAGATCAGCGCCCGGCTCAAAGGCAGGATGGGTGGTTGCTGTCCAGTCCGGGACTCGCCCAGGACCCGCCCTTGACTCCCCTGTTGAGCCTCCAGACCATCACCGTGCGGGGGCGCAACCAGCCCCGCCTCGATGGGGTGTCGCTCCAGCTGGAGCCGGGTGAGCGCGTCGCCCTGCTGGGCCCCAGCGGCGCCGGCAAGAGCACCCTGCTGGCGGTGGCCAATGGCCTACTGACACCCGACCAGGGCCAGGTGCTGTGGCAGGGGGAGCCCCGGGCCCGCGGAGTCCGGGCGCGCCGCCGCCAGCAGGCCCGCATCGGCACCCTCTGGCAGGACCTGCGCCTGATCGAGGAGCTCACCGTGCAGCAGAACCTCAACGCCGCCCGCCTGGCGGTGTGGGGCTGGCCACGGGCCCTGCTGAATCTGTTGCTGCCCCTCGACACCGCCGCCTGTGCGGCGGTGCTGCAGCGGCTGGACCTGGATCCAGCCCTGCTCAACCAACCCGTCTCGGCCCTCTCCGGTGGCCAGCGGCAACGGGTGGCCCTGGCCCGCCTGCTGCGCCAGGAGCCGCTGCTGCTGCTGGCCGATGAACCCCTGGCCAGCCTCGATCCCCGCCTGGCCGCCGACCTGCTGACCCTGCTGCTGGAGCTGGCCAGTCCGCCGCGGGCCCTGCTGCTGAGCCTGCACCGCCCGGATCTGCTGGGGGGCTTCGATCGGGTGGTGGGGCTCCGGGCCGGGCACCTGGTCTTTGACCAGCCCAGCACCGGCCTGACACCGGCCCAGCTCGAGGAGCTCTACGCCGGCAGCACCCCGCCATGAGGCCCGCCGCCCCCCTGTGGGTGCTGCTGCCCGCCCTGGTGCTGCTGCCGGTGCTGGCCCTGTTGCCCGGAATCAGCCATGGCGGCGGCTGGGAGCTGGTGGGGCAGTTCGCCGCCGCCGCCCTACGGCCGTCCCTCGATCCGCTGGTGCTGGGGTCGGTGCTGGGGGGGCTGGCCGTGACGGCAGGGATCGCCCTGCTGGGCTGGGCCGCCAGCCTGGCCCTGGGGCTGGTCCTCGGCATCGCCAGCTCCCGGGTGGTGTGGCGCAGCTGCTGCGGCAGCGCCGCCCCGGCCGGCTGGATCCGCCGGCTGCTGGCCCTGCCCCGCTCGATTCACGAGCTGCTCTGGGGATTGCTGCTGCTGCAACTGGTGGGGCTGCAGCCGGCGGTGGCGGTGGTGGCGATCGCCATTCCCTTCGGCGCCCTGGTGGCCCGGGTGGTGAGCGACCTGCTCGATGCCCTGCCCACCGCCAGCCTGGAGGCCCTGCGCTCGGGGGGAGCACCGGCGCCAGCGGCCCTGCTCACGGCCCTGGGCCCGCCCCTGCTGCCCCAGGTGATCAGCTACAGCGGCTACCGGCTCGAATGCGCCCTGCGCAGCGCCACCCTGCTGGGGGTGTTCGGCCTGGGGGGCCTGGGCACCGAACTGCGCCTCACCCTGCAGTCCCTGGCCTTCCCCGAACTCTGGACCGGCCTGTGGCTGCTGCTGGCGGTGATGCTGCTGCTGGAGGCCCTGCTGGGCTGGCTGCGGCGCCGCTGGGCCATGCCGGCCCGGCTGGGGCTGCGCCCGGGAAGCGTGGGACGGCAGGGGCAGGAAATGGTGGCGGTGGCCCTGGCCCTGCTGCCCGTGCTGGCCGTGGTGGCCTGGCGGCTGGAGGTGCGGCCCGCGGGGCTGCTGCAGTGGCAGGGGCTCCCCCCCCTGGGGCCCGCGGACTGGGGGGCGGTGGCCGCCCTGCCCTGGCCAGCACTGGTGGGCCACACCCTGCTGCTCACCCTGACCGCCGCGGCCCTGGCCGTGGGCCTGGCCCCGCTACTGCTGTTGGTGGTGGCCCCCTGGCGGGCTGGAGGCTGGCTGGTGCGCGGGCTGTGGGCCCTCGGGCGGCTCTGGCCACCCCCGCTGACAGCCCTACTGCTGCTGTTTGTGCTCCAACCCGGGGTGCTCACCGGCGCCCTGGCCCTGGGCTTCCACAACCTCGGCATCCTCGGCCGCCTGCTGCTCGAGGCCGCTGAAACCAGCGGAGTACCCCAGCAGCAAGCCCTGGCGGCCGCCGGCACCGGAGCGCGCCTGGCCCTGCTGTACGGGAGGTTCAGTGGTCTGGCCCGCCCCTACCTGGCCTACGGCGCCTACCGGGCCGATGTGATCCTGCGGGAATCGGTGGTGGTGGGGCTGGTGGGGGCCACGGGCCTGGGGAGCCAGCTGCTGGAGGCCCTCAGTTCCTTCGCCGCAGACCAGCTGCTGGCCCTGGTGCTGGCCTATGCGCTGTTGACGCTGCTGGGAGAAGATCTGAGCGACCGCGCACGGCTGTGGCTGCTGGAGACTCCCCATGGTGATGGCCATCCCCAGGAAGCTGGTGGCGCTTGGCGATAGCGGTGTGTTCGGCTGGGGCGACCCGCTGGAGGGGGGCTGGTGCGAGCGGTTGCGGCGCCACTGGATGGAGCTGCCCGGCGGCCCGGTGCTCTACAACCTGGGCGTCCGCGGCGACGGACTGGAGCGGCTGGCCGCTCGCCTGAGCGCCGAAGTGGGCTGCCGCGGTGAGCTGCGGCGCCAGGTGCCCCAGGGGATCCTGCTGGGGATCGGACTCAACGACACGGCCCGGGTGGGGCGGGCGGACGGCCGGCCCCAGCTGGACGCGGAGGGATTTTTGTTTGGTCTGCAGCAGCTGCTGCATCAGGCCCGGGCAATCGCCCCGGTGCACGTGATTGGCCTCACCCCGGTGGATGAGGAGGCCATGCCCTACGCCGACGTGCTCTGGTATTCCCTCGCCGACATCCGCCGCTACGAGGGTCTGCTGGAGGAGGCCTGCCTGGGCGCCGATGTGCCGTTCCTGCCCCTGCTCGATGGACTGGTCGCCGATCCCGCCTGGCCCCAGTGGCTGGACAGCGATGGCCTCCACCTCAACAGCGAGGGCCATCGCCAGGTGTACGAACGGGTGCGCCGCTGGCCGGCCCTGCTGGCCTGGGCCGATCTCCAGCCGCTCCATGGCCAGACCCCCCTGGCCTGCTGAGGGCGGAGCGGCAGACAGGCGCATCCCCCATCCGGGTGACGCCCTGTCCCACCGCCGGGGGAAGGGGCGAACCGGGTGCCGCGGCGACGGTGAAAACACCGACGTTTCGCCCCCATGCCGCACCCCACCCTGAACAGCACCGCCAACGCCTGCCCGCCCCAACGCCGCTGCGAAGATCTGGGCCCCTCCCAGGTGCACACCCGCAACCGCAGCTGGCTGGAGGCCATGGCGGCCAGCCCCGATGCCGCCACCCGCCTGTGGTGGCGCAATGCCCTGGTGGAGCACAACCTCGCCCTGGTGCGGATGGTGGCCCAGCGCCAGAGCCAGCACAACGGCCAGCCCTTTGACGAGCTCGTATCGGCAGGAAACCTGGGGCTGATCCGGGCCGTGGAGGCCTTCGACCTGCGCCAGAGCTGCAACTTCAGCACCTTTGCCGTGCCCTTCATCCGGGGCGCCATGCTTCACGACGTGCGCGACCACGGCCAGCCCCTGCACACCCCCCGGCGCCTGCGGGAACTGCAGCAACGGGCCCGCCGCCTGCAGGAGCAGCGCCGCAGCCAGGGGCTGGACCAGCTGCCCCCGGCGGCCCTGGCCGAGGAGCTTGGTTGCCGTCCGGCCCAGCTGGAAGAGGCCGCAGCGGTGCAGCGGGCCCTGCAGGTGCGCAGCCTGGATGCTCCCCTCAGCAAAGGTGAGGGCGATGAGAGCGGCTGCCTGCTCGACCAGCTGAGCGCACCGACCACCGGCTGGCGAGAGGACGGGAACCAGGGGCAGTGCCAATGGCTGCAGGCCCAGTTAGCCCAGCGCAGCCAACTGGAGCAGCGGCTGCTGCAGGGGCACTGGTTCGAGGGACTGGGCTGGAGCGAACTGGCCCTGGAGCTGCAGCTCACCAGCCGCCAGGCCCAACGCCAGGGGGAGGCCCTGCTGGCCTGGCTTCAAGACGCAGCCACCAACACCAGCGGCGCCAACAGCAGCGCCAGCGCCGCGGCAATCGCGGTCTGAATGGCATTCACCAGCTCGTTGCTGAGCCAGGGCCAGCGCTGCTGGGCGCTGGCGCCGATCAGGCTTTCGATCAACGTGGCCACCAGACCCACCAGCGTCACCAGCAACCAGGCCTCACGGCCGGAGATCAGGCCCAGGGCCGCCATCAGCGCAGCCATCAGGGCACTGCCCAGCAGGCTGGCGGCGGTGCCTTCCAGGCTGATGGCCCCTTCCGTACCCGGGGGGACGGGTCGCAGGGTGGTGATCAGCACGGTGTGCCGTCCCCAACGCTTGCCGATCTCACTGCCGCAGGTGTCGGCCAACTTGGCGGCAAAACTGGCGGCAAAGCCAAGCAGCAACAGGGGCTGAAGAGGCGGTGATGCCAGGGCGGCGGCCATGGCCAGCAGGGCCCCCGTGGCCGCCGAGCCCCAGACGTTCTCCGGCCCCCGGGCCCCGCCGCGGGCCTCCGCCAGGCCGCGGGCCTGCTTGGTGCGAAAGCCCAGGCGGGTGACCAGAGATCCCAGGGCCAGGTAGAGCACCACTGCCCACCAGCCCCGCGGACCCAGGCAGCCCCACAGCACGCTGCCTAGGGCCGCGGCATGCGCCCAGCCGGACCGGGTGAGCAGGGGCAGGCGCTGAGCCAGGGCGATCAGCAGGGTGTTGAGCCCCAGGGCCACCAGCCAGTGGCTCCAGGTCTGGGGGGCCACCAGGGCACTCGCCGCAACCAAGGGTGGAGCTGAAATCGGCACAAATGGGCTGTGGGGCCATCAAAGTGTGTTGCACAGCGCGACGGCCGGGCCGCCCGGGAAAGCGGGCAGCGGATAATCGCCCTACGACGCTGCTGCCGTGATGGTGTTCAACCGCAAGGCCTCCTTTTTTCTGGACCTGGGCAGTGAGGGCGCCACGCCGGCCACGGTGACCATCGCCGAGGCCAAACCGGCCAAAGCCGACGCCAAGTCGGTTGACGTCAAATCAGCCAACACCACGCCGGTCGTGGCCGCAGCCAGCCCCGAGCCCCTCCAAGCCGGCGCCGCGGCCGCCGCCCCAGCCGCCACCACCGCCGAGGCGATCGCCGCTGAACTGCGGGCGGCCCAGGAAGCCCTGCCCCCGCCGAGCCTGGCCACCTTCGCCCCAGACTGCCTCAACCCCGCCAACGCCCTGCGCAGCCGTCGCCGCCTGGCCGGCGCCAACCTGGCCGGCTTCAAGGCCATGGCCTCCGGCATGTTCCGCAACTAACGCGGCAACCCCAGCTGCTCGCGCCAGTGGGCAAGCAGCCCCACGGCGGTGACCGCGGCGGTGCTGCTGCGCAGGATGGCTGATCCCAGGCTCACGGGCTGCCAGCCCCGCTCCAGGGCCAGGTCCTCTTCAGCCGGACTCCAGCCGCCCTCCGGCCCGATCGCCACCGTGACGATCGCCGAAACCCCCGCCGGATCGGCAACCAGGTGGGCCAGCGCCTCCAGCAGCAGGGGAGTGCCGGCGCGGCGGGTGGTGGCGAGCAAGCCCCGCCCCAGGCCTCCCTGCGGAGCCGCCCCCAACAGCGCGCGGGCGGGGGCGGACGCGGCCAACTGGGGCTGCCACAGCCGCTCACACTGCTCCAGAGCCTCCCGCAGGATGGCGGCGCCCCGCTCTGGCTTGAGGGGTTCGGGCCCCACGCTGCGCTCGGCTTGCAGGGGCGTGACCCGATCGATCCCCAGTTCGACCGCCATCCGCAACAGCACGTCCCCATCCCGGCGCGGCAGGGCCACCGCCAGCTCCAGAGCCGGGCACGGCGGCGGCTCCAGTTCCAGCGGTGCCGCCAGGGGCTGCTCCAGCTCGGCCAGGTCGGCCTGGCGCAGGGCCGCGCTCCAGAGGTGGCCGGCCCCATCCACCACGGCGAAGCGATCGCCGGGCCGCAGCCGCAGCACCCGGCCCAGATAGTGGGCCTCCTGCCGCTCCAGGGGCAGCATCACGCCACTCGCCGCCAGCCGCTCGGGAGGGATCAACAGCCGCCGCAGTTCCCGCACCACGGCCTTGCCTAGTCGTCCTCGCGGTCGCCCGGCTCGAGGGCATCGAGGCCGGCGAACATCGCGTCGGGCTGGTCCTCGATCGGCCAGTCGTCGTTGAGCCCGCCGATCAGCAGCTCCTCCAGTTCGAGCACGTCGTTGTTGAGCTGGCCCAGGGCATTGATCAGCACATCGAGGGCAAAGGCATCGCTGGTGCCCAGGTCCACCCAGCAGCGGGCCCAGTTGTCCTGGTATTCCATCGGGCCCATGTTGTGCATCAGGGCCGGCAGGGCCGCCGCGGCGCTCTCGTGGCTATAGGCGATCCAGCCCAGCTCCGCCCCCTCCTCGTGGGCCTGGAGGTTCTCGGCGTTGAAGCCTCCCAGCTTGCCCAGGAAAAACCAGCTGTCGAAGGTTGTTTCCAGATACCCCCGCTCGCCGGCCCCAACCGGATGGGGAAACCGCATCCAGATCCAGCAGTTGAAGGGGTTGAATTCGCGGAAGCGCACCTCCATGACGACGGGGCAACGGCAAAGGGTGCCTCCATCAAACTCGCCCGACGGCATGCTGGGGCCATGCTTGAGCTCCGCCACATCAGCTACCACCCGGCCACGGCGGCGCAGCCGGTGCTGCGGGGCGTCAGCCTGACCCTGCCGGTCGGCCGTGTCGCCCTGGTGGCCGGCCGCAGCGGCAGTGGCAAAACCACCCTGCTGGAGGTGATCAGCGGCCTGGCCGAACCCAGCAGCGGCACCGTGCTCTGGGAGGGCCAGCCGCTCAACGGCCGCCAGCGTCGCTGGCTGTGCGGGCTGGTGTTCCAGTTCCCGGAGCGCCATTTCCTCGGCCTCAGCGTGGGCCAGGAGCTGAAACTGGGGCACCGGCGGCTCACGGCCGACCAGGCCCAGGAGGTGCTGACCCTGGTGGGTCTGGAGGGCCTGTCGCTGCAGCAGGCGCCGGAGCAGCTCAGCGGTGGCCAGCAGCGGCGGCTGGCCCTGGCGGTGCAACTGCTGCGCAACCCCCGGGTGCTGCTGCTGGATGAGCCCACCGCCGGCCTCGACTGGGCCGTGCGGGGCGAGATCCTCGAGCTCCTGGCCGCCCTCGCCCAGGAGCGGGCCGTGCTGGTGGTGACCCACGAACCCGACCTGTTCCGCGGCATCAGCAACGACAGCTGGCGCCTCGAGCACGGCGAGCTGCGCAACCCGATCCTTACGATGCCTGCTCCCCTGGACGGTGAGCCTTGAGCGATCAGCTGCTGCGGGCCACGGCCGCCGGAGGCGGCATCCGTCTGGTGGCCGTCAGCACCAGCCAGACCAGCCGCTGCGCCCGGGAGCGCCACGGCCTCTCCTTCCTCACCAGTGCCCTGCTGGGCCGCGCCATGACGGCGGGCCTGCTGCTGGCCAGCTCGATGAAGGTGACCCATGGCCGCGTCAACCTGCGCATCCAGTCGGACGGTCCCTTGCGGGGGCTGATGGTGGATGCGGGCCGGGATGGCACGGTGCGCGGCTACGTGGGCCAACCGGCCCTGGAACTCGATCCGGTCAGCGGCCCGGACGGCCTCTCCCAGTTTGATTTCCGTACCGCCACCGGCACGGGCTACCTGCACGTGGTGCGCGACCTGGGCGAAGGCGAACCGTTCAGCTCGACGGTGGAGCTGGTGAGCGGCGGCATCGGCGACGACCTGGCCTCCTACCTGCTGCACTCGGAGCAAACCCCCTCGGCGGTGTTTGTGGGGGAGCAGATCGACAGCAGCGGCGTGCGCTGCTGCGGCGGCGTGCTGGTGCAGGTGCTGCCGAAGGCGGCCCGGGAACCGGCACTGGTGGCCCTGCTGGAGGCCCGCTGC
>JBIIQK010000189.1:0-3923 GCA_044342135.1 Cyanobium sp. | reverse complement strand
GCTACAATGCCCAGGCTGGCCAGGTGCCGGCAGACCAGGCTGATTTCCACTACGGCATCCTCTATGCCGATGTGTTTCCCGTGGGCTCCGCGGGGATTCCGCCCACCCTGCTGATGCAGGACATGCTGCATTTCCTGCCCCCCTACCTGCAGGAGCTCTACAAGCAGCATCGCCGCGGTGAGGAAGATCAACTGATCCAGTTGGGCATCACCTTCCAGCGCTCGATGTACAACGTGACCTCGGCGGTGATTCAGGCCCTGCGCTGCGCCTTGCTGTACCCCCTCGACGACACCGATCCGGAGCATCTGGCGGCCAACCGTCAGTTCTTCGAGGCCCAGATGGATCGCTTCTTGCGCCCGGAGGCCCGCTTGCCCGACATCCAGACCCAGGACTACCGCTAGGAGAGCTGCCATGGCCACGATTCTTGAAACCGCAGCCGGTGCTGGGGTGTTCTCTACCTTGCTGGCCGCGGTCGATGCGGCCGGCCTGCGGTCGGCCCTGGAAGGTCCCGGCCCCTTCACGGTGTTCGCCCCCGTGGATGACGCCTTTGCCGCCCTGCCCCCCGGCACGGTGCAGACTCTGGTGGACAACCCCCCCCAGCTGGCCCGGATCCTCAAGTACCACGTGCTGGCTGGTGCCCATGACCGCAGCGAGCTGGTGGGTCAGGCGGAGTGGGCGAGCCTGGAGGGGGCTCCGATTCCGATCCGTCGCAGCGAGCCGTTTGAGGTGAAAAACGCCACAGTGGTGACCGCAGACATCGCCTGCGACAACGGCATTGTGCACGTGATTGATCGCGTGATCCTGCCGGGCTGATCGACCTTTGCCAGTTCCCGCTTGGGATCGTCCCTGCTCACCACCCTGCTGCTGTTGTTGGTGGGGGCCCTGCTGGCCCGGTTGACGGCCACGCGGCTGGCCCGCTGGGCGGTGCCGGCGATTGTGCTGGAACTGGGGGTGGGTTTTGTTCTTGGCAACACCGTGCTGCCCTTTGACCAGATCCGCTCCCTCTCCGGTCTGCTGGAGCTGGGGGTGCTCACCCTGTTTTTTCAGGTGGGTCTGGAGGTGCGCGGCGGCTTGTTGGGCTCCCGTCCGGCGGCCGTGCTGCGCACGGTGTTGCTCTCGGCGCTGACGCCGCTGCTGGCCTGGTGGCCGCTGCAGCAGGGTTTTGGTCTCTCGACGGCCAGCACCCTGCTGTGTGTGGCCGTGCTCAGCGCCACCGGCACCGGGGTGACCCTGCGGGCCCTGGGCCAGCTCGGGGCCTTGAAAACCCCCTCCGGTCGCCTGCTGGTGGGGGTGTCGGTGCTCGACGATCTGCCCGCCATCGCCCTGCTCACCGGCGCCATGCTCTTGGCGGGCGCCCGTCAGGGTGGCAGTGCGGGTGCGGCCGGCTCAGGCTGGCTGGTGCTGCTCGGCCCGGCCCTGGCCCTGCTGAGCGTGCCCCTGTCGAGCTGGTGGTTGCGGCGCCATGGGCCCTGGCAACCGGGGCCTTTGGGGGTGTTGCTGCTGTTGATCGGCTGCAGCTGGATCGGTGAGGTCACGGGGGTGACCAGCCTGCTGGGGGCGCTCTGGGGTGGGGTGCTGTTCAATCGCCTGGCGCCGATGGCGGAAGGCAGCACCGAGGCCCGTGAGCTGCGGGGGCAGCTGGCCCTCCTTTCGGAGGTGTTTCTGCCCCTCTATTTCCTTGGGGTGGGGATGCGCATCCAGGCGGCCACCCTGTTGCAACCCTCGGCCTGGTGGCTGGCGCTGGTGCTGTTGCTGTTGGCGATCGGCTGCAAGCTGATCTGCGGGCTGGGCATCAGCTCCCGCGATCAGGCCGCCGGGGTGGATCGCTGGGTGGTGGTGTTCGGGCTGATCCCCCGGGGTCTGCCGGGGCTGGTGTTTGCGTCCACGGCCCTGGGCAGCGGGGTGATCACCGCCGCCCAGTTCTCGGCCCTGGTGCTGATGGTGAGTGGCACCACCGTGCTCGGTCTGCTCCTGTTGGGCCGGCGTCTGGCGAGCCTGCAGAGCGGTTAGCGGGGGGCTCAGCCGGGCACCAGGGCATCCAGCGCCTGCCGTACCGCCCCGTAGCAGCGCTGCAGCTGGCCTGCATGAATGCCCAGGGGCGGCAACAGATACACCACGTTGCCCAGCGGGCGCAGGTACACGCCCTGCTCCAGGCAGTGGCGCTGGATCTGTTTGCCCACCGGATTGAGGTAGCTGGCCTCGCCGGCTTCCACGTCAAAGGCCGCCATGGTGCCGACGCAGCGTGGCCGCCGCACCAACGGGTGGGAGGCCAGCTCTTCCAGCAAGGGCGTATGGCGCACCTCGAACTGCTGGAAGCGCTCGGGGTTCGCCTGGAGCAGATCCAGGCTGGCCAGGGCGGCGGCACACCCCAGGGGATTGGCGGTGAAGCTGTGGCCGTGGAAGAAGGTGGCCTCGGGTCGCTCGCTGATGAAGCCCTGGTAGAGGCGCTCGCTGGTCATCGTCACCCCCATCGGTAGGAAGCCTCCGGTGAGGCCTTTGGAGAGGGCCATCAGGTCGGGCTGAATGCCGGCCCGCCGGCAGGCGAACAGGTCGCCGGTGCGGCCGAAGCCCGTGAACACCTCATCGGCGATCAGCAGGGCGCCGGCGGCCCGCACCCGTTCCGCCACGGCCCGCAGGAAGGCCGGCCGCACCACCCGCATGCCGCTGGCCCCTTGGATCAGGGGTTCGAGGATCACGGCCGCGGTGGGTGTCTCCAGGGCCTGGTCGAGTTGGCGCAGGGCGAGCTCTTCTCTGGGCTCCACCGTGTCGTCGCCCCAGTGGCCGTGGGGCCAGTCCACCCGCGCCACGGCAAACAGCAGGGGCTCGTAGGGGGCTGTGAACAGCGACCGCTCCCCCAGCGCCATCGCGCCGAAGGTGTCGCCGTGGTAAGCCCCCTCGAAGGCAATCACCTGCCGGCGTTCGCTGCCCTGGTTGCGCCACCACTGCCAGGCGATCTTCAGGGCCACTTCCACGGCGGTGGAGCCGTTGTCTGAGAAGAACAGCCGATCGAGGCCCGTGAGCGCGCTGAGACGGGTGGCCAGCTGTTCGGCGGGACGATGGCTGAAGTTGGCGAAAATCACCTGCTCCAGCTCCTGGGCCTGGCGGGCAATCGCCGCCGCAATGGCCGGTTCGGCGTGGCCGTGGAGCGTCACCCACCAGCTGCTGATCGCATCGATCAGACGGCGGCCATCGCTGAGCTCGAGCTCACTCCCCCGGGCTGAGCGCACCTGCAGCGGCTCGGGGCTGGTGGCCACCTGGGTGGTGGGGTGCCAGAGGTGGGGGTGCCAGCTCATCAACTCAGGCTTCGAGATGGTCCATGAAGCGGGTCGACAGGCGCCGGATCGAGGCATTGGCCCGCCGTTCGAGCCCACGGGCCGTGTCCCGGGTGATGCCCATCTGCCGGGCCGTGGCGCTCAGGCTCAAAGCTTCCCCTGCGGCGATGCCGTAGCGCAGGCGCAGCAGCTCGGCTTCCTGGGCGGGCAGTTCATCGAGCAGCTGGTGAATGTCTTCTTGCATCAGGGTGGCATCCACCTGCTCCTGGGGCTTGCTGACTTCGCAGGCCAGGCTGTCGAGCAGGCTCAGTTCGGATTGGGAGTTTTGTTGCCCATCCAGGCTCAGGGGCTCCTGGGCCCGGAACAGCACCTCGCGGATGTCGAGGGGTTTGAGCCCCGTGGCGGCTGCCAGCTCCTCCAGGCTTGCGTCGCGTCCCAGCTCCTGGCTGAGGGACTGCTGGGTTTTGCGCAGCTGATGCAATTGATCCACCATCGTGCCGGGCAGGCGGATGGTGCGGCCCTTGGCCACCAGAGCACTGGTGATCCCGTCGCGGATCCACCAAGTGGCATAGGTGGAAAAGCGATAGCCGCGGCTGGGATCAAACCGTTCCACGGCCCTGATCAGGCCGATGGTGCCCTCCTGCACCAGAT
>JBIIQK010000188.1:0-3967 GCA_044342135.1 Cyanobium sp. | reverse complement strand
GGGCCTGATCCACACCCGCTTGGGGGTCAACGACCTGTTCGCCGGCATCCTCACCACCACCGGCCTCTACTCGATCACCCTGCGGTTGATGGACCGCTCCAACATTCCCCTGCCGGAAACCCCGGCTGGGATCCTGGCTCTACCCGATCTGGGCCTGGGCCTCGATGGCCAGTGGGCGGTGGCTCTCACCCTGTCGATGGGGGGCCTGATTCTGTTGATCAGCCTGCTGCTGGCCACCGATTTCGGCCTCTCCCTGCGGGCCCTGGGCAACAACCCCACCATGGCCCGGGCCAATGGCATCAACCAGCGCCGCGGACTCACGATCGGCATCGCCGCCGCCAACGGCCTGGTGGCCCTGGCCGGTGCCCTGGTGGCCAGCTATCAGGGCTTCGCCGACGTGACTATGGGCATCGGCTCCCTGATCCTCGGCCTCGGCATGGTGATTATCGGCGAGTCGGTGCTGCGGCCGCGCTCGGTACCCCAGGCCCTGCTGGCGGTGGTGGTGGGCGCGATCCTGTTCCGCACCCTGATTGCCATCGCCCTGCAGCTCGGTCTGGAGCCGGTGGATCTCAAGCTGGCCACGGCCCTGTTGTTGCTGATCGCGTTGGCCTTCGGTCGGCTCCGCATCCCGGGCCTCTCGGATCAGGGGAGGTTGCTGGGATGAGTCACCCCACCCAACGGCCCGCCCAATCTGGGCTCACCATTTCTGGGCTGGCCTGGGGCCATCCCCTGCCGGGTTCCGGCTGGCGACAGCTGTTCCGCGACTTTTCGCTGAGCTGCTCCCCCGGACAGTTTCTGGTGGTGATCGGCAGCAACGGCTCCGGCAAGAGCACCCTGCTCAACCTGGTGGCCGGCACCCTGCGCCACGACGACGGCCAGATCCACCTGGGCAACAGGCCTCTGCAAAAGCTGCGCGATCACCAGCGGGCCCGCTGGATCGGCCGGGTGATGCAGAACCCCTTGGAGGGCACCTGCCCGGGCCTCACAGTGGCTGAAAACCTGCGTCTGGCTGAGCGCCGGCACCGGCCCGCCCTGCTGGCCGGCGGGGGCCTGATCGGCATGCTGGGCGGCATCCATCCCAACGGGGCTGATCGCCGCCGCTACCGGGATCTGCTGGGGGATCTGGGCTTGCCCCTCGCCGATCGTCTCGATGAACCGGTGGGTCAGCTTTCCGGCGGTCAGCGCCAGACCCTCAGCCTGGTGATGGCCACCCTGGGATCCCCGGAGTTATTGCTGCTCGACGAGCACACCGCGGCCCTCGATCCCCGCGCTGAAGCCACGGTGATGGCTCTGACCGACCGGCTGGTGGAGAGACTGGGCTGTACCGCCCTGATGGTGACCCATAGCCTGGAGCAGGCGCTGCGCCACGGGGACCGGCTTGTGATGCTGCATGAGGGCAGCCTGATCGGCGATTGGAGCGCTGCGGAGCGTGAAGACTTGGATCCCCCTGCCTTGCGGGCCATGTACGGCAAGGCCATAGTGGCGCCGCTACCTTCCGGTTCCCCTCATGGGTCTTCAGCGTCGTGAGTTCCTGAGCCTGGTGGGGGCGGGAGCGGTGAGCACGGTGGTGCTCTCCGCCTGCGGCAAACTCGGGGGCGGCACCAAGGTGAAGGGCCCCACCATCGGCATGTTGCAGATGGTGGATGCGCCGCCGCCGAACAACACCCGCAAGGGCTTCGAAGCGGCCCTGGCCGAAGCGGGCTACATCCCTGGCAAAACGGTCAACTTCATCCAGAAGGATGCGGCCGGTGAACTGCCCAACACCACCCTGGTGATGAAGCAGTTTGTGGGCGACAAGGTGGACATGATTCTGGCGGTGGGCACGCCCCCCCTCCAGGCCGCGATGAAGGTGGCACCGGAGACCACTCCCGTGGTGTTTTGCTACTGCTCCAATCCCTGGGGTGCCGGTGCCGGCACGCCCCCCGGCGGCGTGGGCCAGCACAAGCCCAACGTGGTGGGCACCATTGGCACCAACCCGATGGGCAAGGAGCTCGATCTGGCCCGGCAGGTGAACCCCGAGCTCAAAACGGTCGGCGTGATCTTCAACCCGGGCGAGCCCAACTCCGAATACGAGGCCAAGGTGCTCAAGGAGGAGGCGGCCAAGCGCAACATCACCGTGGTGGAGCAGTCGGTGGCCAACTCCGGTGAGGTGCTTCAGGCGGCTCAGGTGCTGGCGGAGCAGAAGGTGGAGGCCTTCGTGAAGATCGGCGATTACGCCACCATCCAGGGTTTCGGCTCGATCGCCAAGGTGGGCCTCGAGAAGAAGATCCCCGTGTATTCGGTGGATGCCGACGACATCAAGCTGCCGGGCTGCCTCGCCACCATCGGCTGGGCTTACTTCGACGACGGCTATGCCGCCGGCAAGCTGGCGGTGAAGGTGCTCAAGGGGGAATCCCCCGCCAAGATGGCCTTCGAGCCCCTCACCAAAACCGAGCTGCTGGTCAACAAGGCCACCGCTGCGGCGATCGGTGTCACCCTGCCCGAGCAGCTGCTGAAGGACGCGAAGGAAGTGGTGGGCTAGGGCAGGGGGGTGATGGTCTTCAGCTTGTCGTTGAGCTGGCTGGCCATGGCCTGCCGGCCCACGGCGAGCACCTTGAGGGTGTCTTCGTGCATGCGCAGCTGGGCATCGGCCACCTGCATCCCCCGCACCAGCTCCTTCATGTCGTCGGGAAGGCTGTTGAGGTCGTAGCGGTTGCCCTCGAAGGTCAGCACGGGGGGCTGGTTGGAGTTGGGCTGGGACGCGTTATCCAAGGAAACCGGGAGTTGCAGCTCTCAGGATACGGGCGGATCCAGCACCGGTCGCTTGAAGAAAAACATCAGTAGCGGCCCCACTTGGGAGGCCTCCACCATCTCCCAGTTCTCCTTGCCGAGGGCATTGAGAAAGAACTGCAGCTGTTCGGCCGGATGGCGGGGCCGGGTGGCTGCGGCGTCGTATTGCTGGGGAAATTCCTGCTTGAGGAATTCGGGGCTGAGGGCCCCACCAAGGCGCTCACTGTCGGCCTGGGGAGAGGGCGGCCCCGGCGGATTGCCGCTTTCCACGTTGATGTGGATCACCCGGTACTCCCACGCCATCAGGTCTGCAGGTGAATGAACTGGCGCTCACAGAGCTCGCGATAGCGGCCGCCCTGCGCCATCAGGGCATTGTGACTGCCCTGCTCCACGATGCGCCCGCCATCGAGCACCAGGATTCGGTCGGCGCCCTGCACGGTGGCCAGCCGGTGGGCGATCACCAGCACCGTGCGGCCGGCCATCGCCTGCTCGAGCCCCCGCTGCACCGCCTCTTCCGCTTCGGCATCGAGGGCGCTGGTGGCCTCATCCAGCAGCAGCACAGCCGGGTTGCCCAGCACGGCCCGGGCGATCGCCAGCCGCTGCAGCTGGCCGCCTGAAAAGTTGCTGCCCCGCTCTTCGATGCGGCTGGCGTAGCCCTCGGGCAGGGCCTCGATGAAGCCGGAGGCATTGGCCAGGCGGGCGGCCTGGCGGATGGCGGGCTCGTCGGCGGGCCGGCCAAAGGCGATTGCGTCGGCCACCGTGCCGGAGAACACGCTGCTCTGTTGGGGGACCAGGGCCACGGCGCGGCGCAGATCCCGGGCGCGCAGGTCGGCGAGGTCGTGGCCGTCGAGCAGCACCCGGCCCTGCTGGGCCGTGTTGAAGCGCAGCAGCAGGGAAAACAGGGTGCTCTTGCCGGCGCCCGAGGGTCCCACCAGGGCCACCACCTGGCCCGGCGCGATGGTGAGGTTCAGGTCGTGCAGCACCGGTTGGGCGGCCTTGTAGCCGAAGCGCACCTGCTCCAGCACCAGCTCGCCGCGCACCGCACCCAGGGGTTGGGCGGAGGGGCGATCCGGCACTTCGACGGGTTCGGCCTCGATCGCCCGCAGCCGCCGCAGGGAGGCCTGCCCCTGCTGGAATTCGTTGAAGTTGGTGGTGAGGTGGGAGATCGGATCGATCAGCATCAGCAGGGCGGCCACGT
>JBIIQK010000187.1:0-4028 GCA_044342135.1 Cyanobium sp. | reverse complement strand
GCTCCAGCTGGATGGGGCCCCGGGGCCGACGGCCGATGCGCGGCCCCGGTTGCTCGGGGTGGTGATCCGCGGGCTCACCTACGAGAGCGAGCGCTGGCGGCTGGCCACCATGGGCGATTGGCAGCCGTCGGGAAGCCATCTGCCCCAGCCAGAGGTGGCGCAGAAGCTGCAGCAGTTCTGCCGGGAGCTGTTCGATCTGTTCGGCGGCGCCGAGCACGGCGATCAGCCCCTGGCGGCGTAACCCTTCGCAACCTTGGCGCTCGCCTCAGCAGAGGCCGCGCCTAATTTGGCTCCTCGCCCGTGCAGCGCCCCCGTCAGATGGCTGTCGCCCTTGCTTCCCAACTGCGTGAAGGCACCAAAAAAGCCCACACGATGGCGGAGAACACCGGCTTCGTGAGCTGCTTCCTCAAAGGGGTGGTCGATAAGGCCAGTTACCGCACCCTGGTGGCCGACCTCTATTTCGTCTACATGGCGATGGAGGAGGAGTTCGGCAAGCTCAGGGACCATCCGGTGGTGGGTCCCGTGGGCTTTGCGGAGCTCAATCGCCGCGACAGCCTCGAGCAGGATCTCGCCTTTTATTTCGGGACGGACTGGCGCAGTGCCGTCCAGCCCACCCCCGGCGCCCAGAAGTACGTCGATCGTCTGCATCAGGTGGCCCGGGAGTGTCCGGAGCTGCTGGTGGGCCACCACTACACCCGTTACATCGGCGATCTCTCCGGTGGACAGATCCTCAAGAACATCGCCCAGAAAGCGATGAATCTGGGGGAACACGACGGTCTGCGTTTCTACGAATTCGACGCCATTCCCGATGAGAAGGCCTTCAAGGCCAACTACCGCAGCGTGCTCGACAGCCTGCCGATTGATCAGGCCATGGCCGACCGGATTGTGGAGGAGGCCAACCAGGCCTTCCACCTCAACATGGTCATGTTCCAGGAGCTTGAGGGCAACCTGATCGCCGCCATCGGCAAGGTGCTCTTCGGCTTCCTCACCCGTCGCCAGCGCTCTGGCAGCACCGAGGCCGTCGCCGCCTGACTTCGCCCCCCCAGCCCTTGAGGCCCCTCCGCTTTCTGGTTCCCGGCACCACCGGCAGGTTCCGCTGCGGAGGGTTGCTGGTGGAGCAGCAGACAGCCCGGCTGCTGGCCGACCTGGTTCCCACCGAGCTGGTCACCTACCGGCAGCGGGAAGCGGGTTTGCCGTTTCTCCCCGACCTGTTGCGGGCTGAGCCTCAGGGCAGTGCAGCCGCAGCCCAGACGCTTTGGATCGTGAGCTGGGGCTTTGATGTGCCCCGGCAGCTGCGGGCGTTGCGGGGTCGGCCGGCGGCCTACCACGCCCACAGCAGCGGCTATGGCTTTCGGTTGCCCCCCGGCGTGCCGGTGCTGGCGGTGAGCCGCAACACCCTGGGCTACTGGGGCCAGTGGGCCAGCCGCAATCCCCTGTTTCTGGTGCCCAACGCCCTGGAATCCAGCTGGATTGCCCGTGGCGATCGGCCCCATAACCGCTCCCCTCACAACCTGGGTGCCCAGCCGGTGCCCGGCGGCCGCTCGATCGATGTGCTCGTGCAGCGGCGCAAGAGCAGCACCTATGTGCTGGAGCAACTCGTGCCCGCCCTGCGGGGCCGGGGGCTGCGGGTGGAGGTGCAGGACGGCTGGGTGGACGACCTGGTGGATCTGTTCAACAGCGCTGCGGTGGTGCTCTACGACTCCGCTGACCACTGGCGTTGCAGCGGTGTGAGCGAGGGATTCGGCCTGCCGCCGGTGGAGGCGCTGGCCTGTGGCTGCGTGTTGTTCAGCAGTTTCAATCACGCTTTGGCCGACACCCTCGATCCCGGCGGGCTCGCCCACCAGATCGGGGCGGGCACCCTGGCGGCTGATGTGGAGCGGATCGCCGCGGCGGTGGCGGATCCCACGGCCTGGCTGCCGCCGTCGTGCCAGTTGGAGGAGCTGCTGGAGGAGCTCAGTGAGCCCCGGTTGCGGGAGCGCTGGCGCCAGGCCCTCACCGCCATTAATGCCCACCTCGATCGCCTGCAGGCGGGTGAACCGCCCCTGCGTGCGCCCTCGATGGCGCGGTTGCGGCTGGAGCGTTGGCGGCAGCGGCTGGGCAAGCGGCTTCCCGCTGGCCTGGCCCGCCGGCTTGCCTAGGGTCGGCCCCATGAGCGCTTTCCTCGCCGGCCTGAATGATGCCCAGCGCAAGGCCGTGGACCACCACACCGGTCCGCTGCTGGTGGTGGCCGGTGCGGGCAGCGGCAAGACCCGGGCCCTCACCCACCGCATTGCCCACCTGATCGGCCACCACGGCGCCGATCCGGCCCATCTGCTCGCCGTCACCTTCACCAACAAGGCGGCCCGTGAGATGAAGGAGCGGCTGGAGCTGCTGCTGGCCCAGAAGCTGGCCCAGAGCCAGTTCGGCCAGCCGTGGAGCACCCTGCCGGCCGTGGAGCAGCGCCAGCTGCGCTCCCGCATCTACCGCGAAGTGATCAAGGAGCTGTGGATCGGCACCTTCCACGCCCTGTTCGCCCGGCTGCTGCGCTTCGACATCGACAAGTTCAAGGATCCCGAAGGCCTCAGCTGGACCCGCCAGTTCTCGATCTACGACGAGAACGACGTCCAGAGCCTGATCAAGGAGATCGTCACCCAGGAGCTGCAGCTCGACCCCAAACGCTTTGAGCCCAAGAAGGTGCGTTGGGCGATCAGCAACGCCAAGAACCAGGGTTGGATGCCCGAGCAGCTGGAAGCCGATGCCGGCGGCCAGCGGGGGCGGTTGATGGCGGAGACGTACCGGCGCTATCGGCGCGCCCTGGCTGCCAACAATGCTCTCGACTTCGACGACCTGCTGCTGCTGCCGGTGCAGCTGCTGCGCCAGAACGAGCAGATCCGCGACTACTGGCACCGGCGTTTCCGCCACGTGCTCGTGGATGAATACCAGGACACCAACCGCACCCAGTACGACCTGATCAAGCTGCTGGTGACCAACGGTCGCGATCCGGCTGCCTACGACGACTGGGATGGGCGATCGGTGTTTGTGGTGGGCGATGCCGACCAGAGCATCTACAGCTTCCGCGCCGCTGACTTCACGATCCTGATGGGTTTTCAGGATGACTTCGGCGACGGAGCACCCGGCGACGTCACCAGCACGATGGTGAAGCTGGAGGAGAACTACCGCTCCACCGCCACGATCCTGGAGGCGGCCAACGCCCTAATCGCCCACAACTCCGAGCGGATCGACAAGGTGCTGCGGCCTACCCGCGGCGAGGGGGAGCTGATCTCCCTCACCCGCTGCGACGACGAGATTGCCGAGGCCGAGGCGGTGGTGCACCGCATGCGCATGCTGGAGGCGGCCCACCCCGAGCTCAGCTGGGGCGACATGGCGGTGCTCTATCGCACCAATGCCCAGTCGCGGGCGATGGAGGAGTCGCTGGTGCGCTGGGGTATCCCTTACATCGTGGTGGGTGGGCTGCGCTTCTATGACCGGCGCGAGATCAAGGACGTGCTCGCCTACCTCAAGCTGCTGGTGAATCCAGCCGACACCGTCAGCCTGCTGCGGGTGCTCAACACCCCCAAGCGCGGCATTGGCAAAACCACGATCGAGCGGCTGACCGACGCCTCCAACCAGCTCGGCATTCCCCTTTGGGATGTGGTGAGCGATGCCGAGGCGGTGCGCTCCCTGGGGGGGCGGTCGGCAAAAGGGCTGCTGCAGTTCTGCGAGCTGATCAATGGCCTGCAGGCCTGCGCCCAAGACGTGGCCCCGTCGGAGCTGGTGCAGCGGGTGATGGAGCAGAGCGGCTACGTGGCCGAGCTGATCGCCGACGGCACCGACGAAGCGGAAGACCGGCGCCGCAACCTCAACGAACTGGTGAACGCCGCCCTGCAATACCAGGAGGAGAACGAGGAGGGCTCCCTGGAGGATTTCCTGGCGTCGGCGGCCCTGGCCAGTGACGCCGACAGCAAGGACACGGAGCAGGACCGGGTCACCCTGATGACCCTGCACGCCAGCAAGGGTCTGGAGTTTCCCGTGGTGTATCTGGTGGGGAT
>JBIIQK010000014.1:0-13694 GCA_044342135.1 Cyanobium sp. | reverse complement strand
CCAGGATCAAACTCTCCGTTGTAGTTCATGTCCTATTAACTACAATTTCAGAAACTTTCGTTCCTGAAACCGTAATCTCAACCTGAATTGCTAACCACCCCTAAGCACCCACTGGCGTAGGCCTCAAAGTTGGAGCCCCTTCCTCTGACAGAAGGTTTCAAAGAGTGCATTCAGAAATTTCTTTCCTCTTGACTTTCCCGAATCTCAGATCCGGTCGCGCTCGCCTCTCCCATCGGCACACCAGCTCCTGTTCCCTCGTGAGAAGGCAACAGCAACAAACCAACAGGCGCGTCACGCTTGTTTCTTTTGACGGGACCTCACACCTTCACTGCTATTTCGGCCACTCACCAACGCCTCGACAAAGCGACGCATCGGCTTTGGATCAGGCTCCAACACCCTCCCTCTCAGGCGGTGCAGGCTCCCTGCTCCTGTGACGCAGTGAAAGCGTCAGTTCCTAAACTTTTCGGTTGTCCAGGTGCCTCCGCTTCCGCCCCCTCTCGAAGGCTCTCGGCGGAACGTCGCCTCTCAGCGACTCAGAAAACTTACAACACCGTCGGCTCGCGCCTCCTTCTGTCGTAAGCCTGCTCGCTTCCAGGGTTCCCCCTTCCGCGCGCAGTCCAAAAACATAACACCTTGGTGGCCCCCACTGCAAGCAACGGTGTCGACGGAGACAGCAAGAACCCGCAAAACCCTTGCAGCACCGGGCAGCTGACCAAATCCAACAGCGCTTCTATGGTGCGGCCATGGCAAGGCATTTCAGCCAGGAGCAGCTGCGGGTGCGCCCCAGCTCCAAGGAAGAAGCGGTGGTGGCCAGCGCGCGCGAGCACTTCGAACGCACCCTGGTGCGGGTGCGCGGCGAGCTGGTGGGCTCAGTGGCTGCCCTGGAGCACCCCAACAAGAGCGATGCCGCCAACTACGGCGAGGTGTTCCTGCGCGACAACGTGCCGGTGATGCTCTACCTGCTCGTGCAGGGGCGCTTCGAGATCGTGCGCAACTTCCTGACGGTCTGCCTCGACCTCCAGAGCAGCACCTACCAGACCCGGGGCGTGTTCCCCACCAGCTTCGTGGAGCAGAACGGCGAACTGATCGCCGACTACGGCCAGCGCTCCATCGGCCGCATCAGCTCGGTGGACGCCAGCCTCTGGTGGCCGGTGTTGTGCTGGCTGTACGTGCAGCACAGCCGTGACGTGGAGTTCGGCTCCAGCCAGAAGGTGCAACGGGGCGTGCAACTGCTGCTCGATCTGGTGCTGCATCCCACCTTCGAGGGCACACCGGTGCTGTTTGTGCCCGACTGCTCCTTCATGATCGACCGTCCCATGGACGTGTGGGGCGCACCTCTCGAGGTGGAGGTGCTGCTGTTCGGCTGCCTGCGCAGCTGCTGTCAACTGATGGAACTGGCCCAGAAGGGCTCGATGAGCCGGCTGCTCGACCAGCGGCTGGTGCTCACCCGCCAGTGGCTGCACGATCTGCGCTCCTTTCTGCTGAAGCACTACTGGGTCACCAGCAAAACCATGCAGGTGCTGCGGCGCAGACCCACCGAGCAGTACGGCGATCAGCAGCACGAAAACGAATTCAACGTGCAGCCCCAGGTCGTCCCCCCCTGGTTGCAGGACTGGCTGGAAAACCGCGGCGGCTATCTGATCGGCAACATGCGCACCGGCCGTCCCGACTTCCGCTTCTACAGCCTCGGCAATTCCCTCGGCTGCCTGTTCGGCCTGCTCACGGCCCCCCAGCAACGGGCCCTGTTCCGCCTGGTGCTGCACAACCGCCAGCACTTGATGGCCCAGATGCCGATGCGGATCTGCCATCCCCCCATGGAGGTGGAGGAGTGGACCGAAAAAACTGGCTCCGACCCCAAGAACTGGCCGTGGAGCTACCACAACGGCGGCCACTGGCCCAGCCTGCTCTGGTATCTCGGCGGGGCCATCCTGCTGCACGAGCAGAAGCATCCCGCCGCCGACGTGCTGCTAATGGGCCAGATGAAGGCCATGCTCGAGGAGTGCTACTGGAGCCAGCTCAACCAGCTACCGCGCCAGCAATGGGCGGAATACTTCGACGGCCCCACCGGCACCTGGGTGGGCCAGCAGGCCCGTACCTACCAGACCTGGACGATCGTGGGATTCCTGCTGTTGCATCACCTCCTGCGGGTCAGTCCCGAGGACGTGGCCTTGCTCGATCTGCATGGCAGTCGAGCCCTGGGCTGAAGACAGCAAAAAGCCGCGACCGAAGCCGCGGCTAGGAGAGTGGATGGATCTGATTCGGTCAGATCAGAACAGGCCCAGGGTGAGGGACTTGTCGATGGGCAGAGCCGCACCAATGCCGAGATAGATGGCGAAAACCGTGCCGAACAGGAACACGCCCATCGCCACCGGTCGGCGGAAGGGGTTTTGGAACTTGTTGAAGCTCTCGATGAAGGGCACCAACATCAGACCCAGGGGGATCATGGTCTGCAGGGCAATGCCGAGCAGTTTGTTGGGAACCACCCGCAGGATCTGGAACACGGGGTAGAGGTACCACTCGGGAAGGATCTCAAGCGGGGTGGCGAAGGGATCGGCCTTGTCGCCCAGCATCGCGGGATCGAGCACGGCCAGGCCAACCATGCAACCGATGGTCCCGAGGATCACCACCGGGAACATGTAGAGCAGGTCGTTGGGCCAGGCCGGCTCACCGTAGTAGTTGTGGCCCATGCCCTTGGCCAGCTTGGCGCGCAGGTTGGGATCGGTGAGGTCGGGCTTCTTGAGGATGTGCATGGCGGGGTGCCGGGAGCAGGGATCTCTGAGGACAGTGAGTGGAGCGTAGAAGGAATGGGAAGGCGGATGGGACCGCCGCATCAATGGGTCACAAGGGACCGGAGATGCCCTGCTTCCGGATCATCAGGAAGTGCATGAGCATGAACACGGCCAGCAGCCAGGGCATCACAAAGGTGTGCAGGCTGTAGAAGCGAGTAAGGGTGGACTGGCCAACGCTTTCACCACCGCGCAGCAGCTCGACCATGAAGTCGCCGACGACGGGCACAGCTGCGGGGACGCCGGAAACGATTTTGACGGCCCAATAACCGAGCTGGTCCCAGGGGAGGGAGTAGCCGGTGACGCCGAAGGACACCGTGATCACGGCCATGGTGACGCCGGTGACCCAGGTGAGCTCCCGGGGGCGCTTGAAGCCACCGGTGAGGTACACGCGGAACACGTGCAGGATCAGCATCAGCACCATCATCGAGGCGCTCCAGCGGTGCACCGAACGGATCAGCCAGCCAAAGCTGACGTCAGTCATGAGGTACTGCACCGAGGCGTAGGCCTCAGCCACGGTGGGCTTGTAGTAGAAGGTCATCGCAAACCCAGTGGCGAACTGGATCAGGAAGCAGACCAGGGTGATGCCGCCCAGGCAATAAAAGATGTTGACGTGGGGCGGCACGTACTTGGCGGAAATGTCGTCGGCAATCGACTGGATCTCAAGGCGCTCCTCGAACCAGTTGTAAACCGGGTTCGCAGCCTGTCCGGAGTTTCCAGCAGGAGTGTTCGCCATGCAGCTGGGTGGTTTGGTTGCGAGAGTCTACCGATGAACCCGAGCCGCTCGTGAGTGCTCCGCACCCCAGGACCAGGCCTTCTCAACCGTTTGCAACAGCGCGGAAACCCCTGCTGAGACGCTGGCTGCAGCCCCTCCTGGGTCTGGCCCTCACCCTGGCCCTGCTGGCCGCCCCCGCCGCGGCGGTTCTGGCCCTCAGCGACACCCAGCAGCTGGTGGTGGAAGCCTGGCGACTGGTGAACCAGAGCTACGTCGACCCGGCCCGCTTCGACCAGGTGCACTGGAAACGCTTGCGCCAGAAGGCCCTCGAGCAACCGATCACCAGCTCCGCCGCGGCCTACGACGCCATCGAGGCCATGCTCACGCCCCTCGGCGACCCCTACACCCGCCTGCTGCGGCCGGACGACTACGCCACCCTCCGCTCCAACACCCAGGGCACCGTGACCGGAGTCGGACTGCAACTCGGCCTGCGCAGCAGCGACCAGACCATCGTGGTGATCGCCCCCCTCGACGGCTCACCCGCCGCCGAGGCCCAGATCCCTAGCGGGGCGGAAGTGCTGCGGGTGAATGGCCAGAGCACCGACCTGCTCGGCCTGGAGCGCACCGCCGCTGCCCTGCGGGGGCCCGCCGGCAGCAAGGTGCTGGTCCAGCTCACGGTGCAGGGAAACCCCCGGGAAGTGGAACTGGAACGCCGCCAGGTCGACCTGCGGCCCGTGCGCAGCAAGCGGATCCGGGTGGGAGACCACACCCTGGGCTATCTGCGAATCACCCAGTTCTCCGAGCCGGTGCCCGAGGACGTCCAGGAAGCCCTCGAGGCCCTGAATGCCAAGGAGATTGAGGGTCTGATTCTGGATCTGCGCAACAACTCGGGCGGCCTGGTGAGTGCGGGCCTGGCCGTGGCCAATGACCTCCTCGATGGCGCTCCCATCGTGGAAACCCAGGACCGCGACGGACTCCGCTCACCCGCCCAGGCAGGCCCGGGCCAGCTGTACGCCGGCCCCATCCTCACCCTGGTGAATGCCGGCACGGCCAGCGCCAGCGAAATCCTGGCGGGCGCCCTGCAGGACAACGGCCGCAGTGCATTGGTGGGCAGCCGAACCTTCGGCAAGGGTCTGATCCAGACCCTGATTCCCCTGGGCGACACCAGTGGTCTGGCGGTGACCGTGGCCCGCTACCTCACTCCCAGTGGTCGGGACATCCAGAACCAGGGCATCGAGCCGGATGTGGTGCTGGCCGAGCCCGAACCCCTGGATCCCGGCGGCGACGCGGACACCTGGCTGGAGCAGGCGGGCCGCTTGCTGGTGGGCCGACTGGACGCGACCCTCTGAGCATGGGGGAACGCACCTACCACGACCCACTGCACGGGGCCATCCGGCTCGATCGCTCCGATCCCGCCGAAGCCCTGGCCATCGACCTGATCGACACGGCCCCCTTCCAGCGCCTGCGCCGGGTGCGCCAGCTGGGGCCCGCTTTTCTCACCTTCCATGGGGCCGAATCGAGCCGCTTTACCCATTCGCTGGGGGTGCTGCACCTGGCCCGGCTGGCCCTGCGGCAGCTGGAGCGCCACCATCCCGAGCTGGCGGAGCACCGAGCCGTGCTCTATGCCGCCGCCCTGTTGCATGACGTGGGCCACGGCCCCCTGAGCCACTCGGGGGAAGAGATGTACGGGCTGCATCACGAAGCCTGGTCGGGGCGGCTGATCCGGGAGCATCCGGACCTGCGGGACTGCCTGGAAGCCCAGGCCCCCGGCACGGCGGCGGCGGTTGCCACCCTGCTGGAACACGGCCAGCACCCCTGCAGCGCCATCAAGGCCCTGGTGAGCAGCCAGCTCGACTGCGACCGGCTCGACTACCTGCTGCGGGACAGCTACAGCACGGGCACGACCTATGGCCGACTGGATCTGGAGCGGATCCTGGCCGCCTTCACCCTGGCCCCCGACGGCCAGTTGGCCATCACGCCCAAAGGGCTGATGGCCGTGGAGCACTACCTGGTGGTGCGCAACCTGATGTACCGCAGCGTCTACAACCACCGGCTCAACGTGGTGTGCAACTGGCTGCTGAACCAGGCGATTGCCACCGCCCGGCGGCTGGGGCCTGAGCGGGTGTGGGCCGACCGGGTGATGAACCGCTGGCTGTGGCACTGCCCCGACCTCGATCTGGAGACTTTCCTGGCCAACGACGACATCCGCACCGGTTACCACCTGATGCGCTGGATGGAGGAAGGCCCCGCCGAGCTGCAGGACCCCTGCCGCCGGCTGCTGGAGCGCCGTCTGCTCAAGGCCACCGATGTGAGCCACATCGAGCCGGGACGGCGACTGGAGCTGCTGGCGGCGGCACGGCAGCTGAGTGAAGCCGAGGGCCTGAGCGCCGAAACCAGCTGTGGCCTGCAGCAGCGGCAGAGCCGGGGCTACCACCCCTACAAGGGCGGCTTGCGGCTCTGGGACGGCGAACACCTCCAGGCCCTGGAGCAACGGTCGACCCTGGTGCAGAGCCTCACCGTCTCGGTGGAACTGGCCTGGCTGATCCATCCGGCGGAGGTGGCACCTAAGTTGCGCCGATTGCTGAACCGCTGAGCCGGTTGGCTGATGGAAGAGGGCCACCGATGCAAGCCGTCTTGATTCCAGACCCCTCGGGCCAGGGGGGCCATCTCCTTCGGCTTCCCGAGCCCCAAGGGGCGGAGCCTGGGGACGTGGCCGCCCTGGTGCAGGGTGCCCTGACCAATGCGGCCCTGCTGGGCGACACCCCGTTGCGGGGGCCCGTGCGGCTGGAGGCCGGTGCCTGGCGCCTCAGCCTCACTCCCCTCAAAGACCTGAGGGATGGCTTGGCGAGCCAGCAGCTGGAGCTGGTGGATCTCACCAGCAGCCATGCCCACACCCACGTGGCCGCCGCAGCCCTGGGAATCGACAGCCGCTGGCCCCTCGCCGGTAGCCAAAACGGGAGCGAAGACAGCGATGTCGATCCAGCGATGGAGCTGATGGTGCACCAGGGCACGCTGCGCTCCGGCGACCATCTCCAAGCGGATGGAACGGTGCTGCTGCTGGGGGACGTGAACCCGGGGGCGCGGATCTCCGCCGGCGGCCACGTGCTGGTGTGGGGACGCCTGCGGGGCATCGCCCATGCCGGCTGCCACGGGGACGACACGGCCCGGATCGTGGCGCTGCAGCTCCGGCCCCTGCAGCTGCGCATCGCCGCAGCGGTGGCCCGGGGTCCGGAGGGGCTCCCCCCGGACGGGTTGGCCGAGGAGGCCCGGATTGTGAATGGGGCCATTCAGATCGACCCGGCCCAACCGAGCTGGCCCCTCAGCGGTTGATCACTCCCAGGCCACCCAGCACTCCGGCCACGGCCATGAACCAGAGCGGCGAGATGCGGGTGCGCAGCATCAGCCCACACACCACCACCGACACCAGCACCCCAGGCGCATTGGTATCGGCCGTGCGCAGGATCTTGAGCCCCACGGCAAACAAGATGCCCAGGGTGATGGGCCCCAGGCCCCGCTCAAAGGCCACCCGCCAGGGGGAGTGCTCCAGCCGCTTCCAGCTGAGACAGGCCAGCACCATCAGCAGGGTGGACGGCAACAGAATCGCCGCCTCGGCGCCGTAGGCGGTGAGCAGGGCCCAGAGCGGACCGTCCCGCCAGCTGGCCCCCAGGCCCAGCAAACCCACCAGCATCGAGCTGGGGCCCGGCGCCGCTTCGGCCAGGGCATAGAGATCGGCGAACTGGGCATTGCTGAGCCAGCAGAACTTACTCACGGCCAGATGGTGATACTCCGCCAGCAGGGTGTTGCCGCCACCGAGGGAAAACAGCGACAGCGACAGAAATTCCCAGAGCACCTGCAGCAGGGTGCCCAGGTCGGAGAGGTGGGCCGGCTCGCAGACGGCCGCTGAGGCCAGCAGCCCACTCATGGCCGGGCGGAGCGATGGGGCCAGTACCAGGCCATCGCCAACGGACCAGCCACGAGCACGGTGGGGATGAGGCGCAGATGCCACCAGGTGAGGGCGACAAACACCAGGGCCGCCAGCAGCAGGGCCACCCGGTCGTTCCAGTATTGGTCGAGGATCTTGAAGCCCATCGAGAGGGCCATGCCGGCCGCCGCGGCCACCACCCCCGCCAGCACCCGATCCACCGCGGGAATGGTGTGGAACTGGAAATAGGCCAGGCCCAGGGCCATCAACAGCGTGAAGGGCAACAGCAACATCCCGGCCAGGGCCACCAGGGCCCCAACCAGGCCATGGAAGTCGGCCCCGATGTAGACGGCCATGTTGATCTGGTTCGGCCCCGGGAACAGCCGCGCCACCGTGAGCCCCGTGAGGAACTGCTCGTTGGTCATCCAGCGACGCTGCTCCACCACGATCCGCTGACTCCAGGCCGACAGGCCGCCGCCAAAGGAGGAGAGCGCCACCTGCAACATGCCCCAGAACAGCTCGGAGAGGCTGGGGCGGGGGGCCAGGGCGGGCTCAGTCATGGACGAAGTGGGGATCCGGCGGCAATTCGCCGGCCTCATGGAGGCTTGGATCCAGGGGATCGGGCGCGTGGTATTTCTTCGCCGCCGCCCAGTCGGCCTCAAAGGTGCTGCGCAGGCGGGCCACCACCTCAGGGGCATCGGACTCAATGCCGAGCTCCCGGCGCAGGTCAAACGCACTGCGGTCGATGTTCATGGAGCCGGTCTGGGCGAAGGCCCCATCCACCAGCAGCAGCTTGGCGTGGAGTTTCAGGTGTTTCTGGCGCCGCACCTTCACGCCGAAGCGCTCCATCACCCGCAACGACGAAAACGTGTCGTAGATGTCCCAGTCGGAGATGCCGTGCTTGCCGCCGCAGAGCAGACGCACCTTCACACCCCGCTCCCGGGCCGAAATGATGCGCTCCAGGATCACCGCATCCACAAACTTGGGGTGCTGGATCCACAGCGATTGGGTGGCCATGTCGATGATCCGGGCCATCTGACCGCGGCTGTGCACGCTGCTCCACATCAGCCCGACACCGAGATCGGGGTGGAAGAAGCTGCGGTTCCAATCCGCCTCGAAGCCGGTGATCACCTGTTCCACCACCGCTTGGTCATGGCTGACGATCCCGTAATCCCGCGTCTGGGTGAAGTACTTGTCGCTGAGGTTGAAGGTGGAGATCAGGGCGCAGGAGCGGTCCACCACCAGCGACTTCTCGTGGGTGACCGGGAAGGCTTCACTGGTCCAGGCCACCTCAATGCCCCAGCCCCCCAAACGGGCATAGGCCTCATCGTTCCAGCGATCGCCGCCCGAGGTATGGGGGTTGAGCATCACCCGCACCTGCACGCCGCGCTGGTGGGCCCGCAACAGGGCCTGCTCAATCAGATCGGATTGCAGCTTGAACTGCTTCAGTCGCAGGATTTCGGCGGCGCCATCGATCAAGGCCACCACCGCCTCGGCTCCGTCATCGGGCATCACCAGCAGCTGCTGGTGGGATGGCCGCTCACCCGGCGCTGACGGCATTGCCGCGAATTCCATCGACACTGTCATCCCTGCAGGGGCACCGGATGGCTCCGTTGTAGACCCTGGGCCAGGGGCGGCAATGCCAGCCAGAACACCTGCAACCTTGGATTTTGGCCTTAACCTGCCGGCACTCCAGCCTGTGCCGTGGCCGCCACGTCAACCCGCTACATCCTGATCTGCTCCGGCAAGGGGGGCGTGGGCAAAACCACCCTCACCGCCAACCTGGGCATCGCGCTGGCCAAGCAGGGGGCCCGCACCGCCGTACTCGATGCCGACTTCGGACTGCGCAACCTCGACCTGCTGTTGGGGCTGGAAAACCGCATCGTCTACACCGCCCAGGAGGTGCTCTCGGAGAGCTGCCGACTGGAGCAGGCCCTGGTGAAACACAAGCAGGAGCCCAACCTCGCCCTGCTACCCGCGGGCAACCCGCGCATGCTCGAGTGGCTCCAGCCCGACGACATGCAGAAAATCGCCGCCATGCTCGGCGAACAGTTCGACTACGTACTCATCGACGCCCCCGCCGGGATTGAGGGTGGGTTCAAAAACGCGATGGCGGCGGCCCGCGAAGCGATCGTGGTCACCACCCCGGAGGTATCGGCCGTGCGTGATGCCGACAGGGTGATCGGCCTGCTCAACAGCGAAGGGGTGAAGCCCATTCAGCTCGTGCTGAACCGGGTGCGCCCCAAGATGATGGCGAACCAGGAAATGTTGGCGGTGAGTGATGTCACCGACATCCTGGCCCTGCCTTTGCTGGGGCTGGTTCTTGAAGATGAGCAGGTGATCGTGAGCACCAACCGCGGTGAGCCCCTCACCCTCAACGGCAATGGCTCCCCAGCGGCCCGCGCCTACACCAATGTGGCCCGTCGCCTGCAGGGCGAAGAAGTACCCCTGATCGATCCCAGCAAGAAGCGCCAGGGCTTCCGCGCCAAGATTGGCCGTCTGATGCAAACCAAGATTTTTTGAAACCGATGACACTGCGCGATGTGATCAACAAACTGCTGGGCCGCCAGCCGGCCAGCGCCAACACCGCCAAGGAGCGGCTGCAGCTGGTGCTGGCCCACGATCGCAGTGACCTCAACCCCGAGCTGCTCCAGCAGATGCGGCGCGAAATTCTCGAGGTGGTGAGCCGTTACGTGGAGATCGACCTGGAGGAGGGAGATGTGACGTTGGAAACGGAAGACCGGGTCACGGCGCTCGTGGCCAACCTGCCGATCCGACGGGCCAAACTACCGCCCCCCGCACCCGAAGCAGCACCCGCACTGGAGGCCAACGCCAGTTCCTGAACCCGGCGGCGCGCGAGGAGCCGTGGGAACACTGAAGGCTCCGGCTTTCGCACCATGGCTCTTCCCCTTCAGCCCTCAGACACCGAGCTCACCCCAGCGGAACGGCGCGTGCTGCAGACACTGGAACTGGGATTGAGCAACAAGGCAATCGCCGCGGTGCTGATCGTGAGTCCGCGAACCGTGGAAAGCCATCTCTCCAACCTGCTGGCCAAGACCGGCTGCCAGAACCGCACCCAACTGGCGCTCTGGTCCTTGGCTGAGCGATAAAGTCTGAAGGGCCCCAAGGCCTAGGCCGGCTTAGCTCAGTGGTAGAGCAGCGCTTTTGTAAAGCGAAGGCCATCGGTTCAAATCCGTTAGCCGGCTTTTTGGTTCAAATCGGTTGCGGCAGCCAGGGTGCGGGGTTTTACGGCGAGGAGCGGCGAGAAGGCAAGGCTACCGTTTATCAAAAACGTTTATCATTGCGTTTATCAAACCCACGTAAGCGTCGATTTGACAAGTGGCCAAGGGACGCTTCTCCAACGACCTGCCTCAGAGCGGCCTAGCAGGGCTTCGGTTCCGCAGAGCCACCCAGATGTGGGTCGTCAGCCTGTCGGTTCCCACAAGCCTCAGGGCCACGCTCAGGAACAGGCAGGGGAAGCCCCTGACGCGGCTTGAACGCTCAACCGGCGAACGGGACGAAGCTCGGGCCAGACGGGCCTACCCCAAGCTCCTTGCCGAGCTCGAGGGCGAACTGCTCCAGAAAAGCAGAGACGCGGGGGTGGAGATGACCATCCACTCGGCAGTAGAGCGAGCAATTGGCAAAACCTACCAAGAAGTGGTCGACGATGCCAAATCCCTGAGCACCGTCACCGAGCTGGGGCGTTATTTGCAAACAAGCGATGCAACCATAGCCAACCAGATAACAATCAGAAATGGTCTTTTTATCAACAAAATAGACCCCAGTGAAGAGCTCAGAAAAAGAAAGTTAATGGCCCGATTCGCAACCTGGGGCTGCCTAAGAAACGCAGGCCTGGAGCTTGACATTAATGGAGGCGAAATAGAGCTAGCCGAGAAGAGTTTGCGATGGGCATTGGTAGAGGCTGGCAAATACGGCGAACAAATCCAAGAGAAGGGATACCTGGCCAAGGTAACCGAAGATGGCAAGGGCCTAAGACAAGCTGCAGGGAAACCCAATCCAATCACCATTTGGGAAGTCGCTCAGCACAAGGCAAAATGGAACGAGCTATCACAGTCAGCAAAGCAAGCCCACGACTATGCACTAAGGGCTTGGGCGAAAATCATCAAAAAGAATTGCCTTGAAGACATCAACACCCCAAATCTCAATCACTTTCTAGAGCAGTTGGTCACCAACGGATGGAATGGAAAAGCCCTCAGCCCAGAGAGTGCCAATGGGATGGCAACAACCATCGCTTCACTCATCAAGCATCAGTCGCTTCGGGACGGACTAGAACGCACAAAGCCAATCTATAGAAAGATCAAGACAGACAAACGAGCCGCCAAACTCCAGCAACGCGATAAGGCCACCAAGAAAGAGGATGTACGGAAAGCCCTCAACCACGCCTATCTCAACGAAAAAGATCGCTTTCGATGGCTGTGGTTACTGCTGATCGATAACACAACCCTACGCGTCAGCGAATCCCTGGCGCTGAGATGGAAGGACCTCATCCAAATCGATGGCTCTTGGTTCTTTGATCTACAGTTCTCGAAGACGGCCGAGGGCATTCGCTACGTGCCTCTCAATGATCGGCTGAAGCAGTGGCTACTGCCGGAAAGGGGGAATGATGCAGACCACGTCATCAACAATTCCTGGAACCAAACAAAGAAGCCCAAAGACGGGGCAGGCAATTGGACCCGTTCACTGGAGAAGAAACTCAATCTCGTGGGCCGCATTAATCCGCACTCATTCAGACACGGTGCTGGCGGAGACCTGGGGTACGAACTACCAGAGGGCCTGAAGAAAAAGCTGATGGGCCACGCCGGTGGAATGACAGATCACTACACGCGGGAAGACCTGGCAAAACTGCGGATGGCTGCCAACGTGATTGGAACGGAGTGGGAACCTCCGGAGCCAGGAAAGGACTCAGGGAGCAGAACAGACGCATAGAAGCCCTCACAAGCCTCCCCCTTGGACGCAAGAAAGGAAACCCAAGCACAAGCGGCAACAACGGCCGTCCCGCCCCCCCCTAGAGGCCTCTGGCGAAGTCTATGGCGCAGGGAAGGGTGTGATGCACAAAACGGCTACCTGCATAGTGCTCAACCGGACCTGCCAGTGAAAGAAGGATTTAGGCCCTGAAATCGAAGGCCAGGACAGCGATTGCTTCCTTACAGGACCACCCATAGAGCGGTAGAGATCTGTCCTGCGGTGAAGGCCAGTTGCTGGAGCAAAGCCTTGCTCCTAAGCCCTGCATCGACGCAGGCAACAAATCCCAGGAAAACTGCCTCAAATCGCGGACAGGCAACGGGATTTAACCCTTTGGGGCTCATGTTTGAAGGGACCACAGTCGAAATCAAAGCCTTCTCCAAGTTGAGCCCTACCCATAAGCGTGATGCTGCCGGATCAGATCTAGTTGCAGGGCATTGTCTTGGGATGACACGAGGGATTCATCTCCCCTCAATAAAAGCAACCACCAAAGCAGTAATCAAATCCTATGATCCTATGTATCAAGCTAGTCATCACAACGAATCAGTTCAGACCAAAGACGTAGCGCTGGAAGGAGGCTTCAGCTTCCGACAGGACGTCGTAGGTAAGCCAAGCCAAGACAGTCTTCGCTACATCAGCCTTGGCAAGGGATGGCGATGGGCCCCTAAAGCAGATGGCTCACAACTTCTGGCCTGTCTCACCAAACACGGATGGGCCGTCACCCCAGGCCGCTGGGAACACGGGCACAAGTCCAAGAAAGAAGGAAAGCTCTTGGAAGCTCAATACATTCTGCTGGACTTCGATGAGAACCTCTCCTGGCGTGAATGCAAACAACATGAGTACCTGAAGCAACGGGCTCTCTTTGCGTATACGACCACAAGCCACCAAACACCAGGCAAGGGGGATCGATTCCGTGTCGTCTTCCAATCTGATCTCTTGATTACAGATTCACAATCACTGGATCTATTAATCGAGGGCTTGAGGAACAAGGTGCCTGGCAGTGATCCGGCGATCAATAGTGCCAGTCTTCTCTTTGGCAACCCCACAGCTGAAGTCCACATCTTTGACTTAGAGAATCGCATTCCGGCTGAGCAGCTAATCATTCATGCTGTTACTGCTGATGAGATGAAGCGTCTTCGCTTGATCAGGCCTGGTTATCAAGATCAGTCATATGACCTCTACCCAAGTGAAAGACGCGTCAGGAGGTGGCTTGAGCACATACCCAATACCGCCTACAGCACTTGGTTGGTCGTAGCCGGCTGTCTACGTGCCATCGAGGCTCAAGATC